>CAZSKV010000750.1:0-8332 GCA_964607495.1 uncultured candidatus Brocadiaceae bacterium | reverse complement strand
CGAGATGCTGACCAGCCTGGATGTAGTGGACTTCGTAGTTCTGTTGTGCAGCCGCGATGTCGAACACCCGGAAGCTGTGGAAGCGTTCGATGAAGCCGGCATGGCGGAGGAACGCCTCGCGCCGCTGCAGCAGTTCGTGTTGGGCGAGCGCCTCCTTGCCCAGCACGTCGACGAGCTCGAGGGCGAAGCGACCGGCCTCGCCACCTTCGAAGGTCAAGCGTTCGCGGTAGCCCAACGGCGTCGAGTCCGGCAGCCGGACGACGCGGTCCTGCTCGACCACGCAGCGCACGAACTGACCATCACGCAACATCTGGAACCCGATCTGGTTCGGGTTCAGGACCTGCTGGCCGGAGACCGTGGCCGCCGCGCTGCCACCACCCGACTGTGCGCCGGCACCGAGGGCGAGCACCATCCCGAGGAGCGCCCCGGTCAGCACCCGCACAGACCGCCGCCCGATCTGGGGCAGTGCATGCAGGTCGTGGCTCGGCTCGGACATCGGGGAAGTGGTGTAAGAGTCCGACAGGATGGAGAGATCCGCTGTTTTCCACAACGGCCCTGACGGTTGACCGAAAGTAGCCACCACATCGGCCTTTTTCCAACGTCCGCCCCCGAGGGGGGGGCTCGCGTGAGGTGTCCGGTGGAGGCGTTCCATGGTCAAGGTGAGAACAGTGAGAGTGAAGAGAGACGAACGATGGGTTCCGCGCTAGCGAGGAGTCACAGCACCTGAGCTGATCTCTCGCACACGCAACGTAGCTGACATT
The DNA here is from genome assembly GCA_964607495.1 of uncultured candidatus Brocadiaceae bacterium. Taxonomy (GTDB): domain Bacteria; phylum Planctomycetota; class UBA1135; order UBA1135; family UBA2386; genus CAZSKV01. The sequence continues at coordinate 7,571 of CAZSKV010000750.1, read as the reverse complement.
CCATCGAGGAAGGGTTGGTCGACCTCCTCGAAGACGATCTGGGGGACGGGAGAGAGCCGCCCTGATGTTCCCTGGCGGGTGACGAGCATGATTGCCGTCACGAAGACCGAGGCAGCGGCAAGACCGGCGACCAGGCGCCAGCGGCGGGTCACTACCTGCGCCCGCCTCTGTTCCCGGACGTCGGCCCGGATGCGGCTCCACAGCCACCCCGGTGCCGAGGTCTGCGGCAGGCTGTGCAAGTCGGAGTGCGCGGCACCGAGCTCGTCACCGACGAGCTCTGGCCATCCCGGGTCCTGGCGCATGGCGGTCGCGACCAGGCCAGCAGCGAGGGCGGCGCCGGTGGGCGTTGCTTCGCCGACGCTCGCAGCCCGCGCATAGATCCCCGCGAGGAACGCAGGCGAGCGCAACGCGGCCGGGACCACGGGGCGCTGGAGTTGCGCGAGGATGGACGCGTTGCGGCGCGCCGCCGTGAGCTGTGCGGCACAGAGCGGGCAGGCCGTGGCATGTGGCGGCAGGGTGCTGGCAGCGGGCTGGCCGGCAACAGGCTGGCCGGTAGTGAGATGGTCAGCCAGACCAAGAAGGAACTTCCGACAATCGGCAGGCAACTGGGTTGAGCTCATGCGACTCCTTCCTCGCCAAGCGCGGCCTCATCCAGATCCGTGGTCTGGGACGCAGTCTCGTCGAACCCGAATGGCGCCAGGGTCCCGCGCAGCACGCCTTCGATGGCGACATGGGCACGAGCCAGGCGGGACTTGACGGTCCCCATCGACAACTTGAGTGTCTCCGCGAGCTCCTCGTAGCTCATGTGCTCGAGGTAGCGCAGGACCAGGATCGCGCGCAGTTTGGGACTCAGCTTCTGCAGGCTCTTGTGGATATGGGCCTCGAGTTCGCCGGATGCAGCCCGTTCGAAGGGCGAAGGCGCATCCGGGTCATCGGCGTCCAGATCCTGCGGCAGGGGTGCGAGCGTCCCGCCCCTGCCGAAGCCACGACTGCGGTCGTGCCGGCGCCGGTCGATCGCGCAGTTGACGACGAGCCGGAACAGCCAGGTGCTGAAGAGCGAGTCGAAACGGAACGAACCGAGCTTGCGGAAGAGCAGGCTGAAGGCATCCTGCACGACATCCATGGCGTCGGCATTCGTGCCGACGACCCGGTAGGCGATCGAGTAGACGCGGTCCCGATACTTCTCGTAGAGGGCTGCGAAAGCTGGCTCGAACCCCTCGGAGTCGGGGGACTGACAAGCCCGAACGAGGGCTTGATCGGGATCCCGGCTGGAGTCCATGCGCGTTGGGACGCGGAGCGGCTAGGGTCGTGTTCCGCGGGTATGGGTCAGTTTCGACCCTCGGCGAGCCCGCACCGGGCTGCTTCAGCCCCCGGTGATCGTGCCGAGGCCGTCCGGCACGAAGATGATCTTGCCACGGGAGTTACGGCAGATTGGCGCACAGCGCAGGCCGTTGGCGATCTCGCAATCCGCGTCGGTCACCTCACAGATCTGCCCCCCGATCCCGGAGCCAACGACCATCAGCTTCATCAGACAGACGCTGTTGGTGTTCCAGAAGGGGTTGCTGCCCTGCTCGTCCGAGTTGACCGGCTGGTAGGCGAAGCGGTCGGCACGGTCGATGGGCATCACGGCGACCTGCTTCGAGTCCACGTGCGTCACGTAGGTCCCGGACAGGAAGCGCTTGTTGTCGATCACGATCTCGGCCCCGACTGTGCAAGGGAGCACGTAGGCGAGGTCGGATTGCATCGCGATCTGGGCCGAGACGATGATCAGCGTGCCGCGCTTGAGGTCATAGCTGCTGCGGACCTGGAGGGGACCGGCCCCGATCAGGTTGCGCACGGGGATCTTCACGCTGTTCTGCTGGTTGCCGACGCCGATGAAGGGCACCATCGCCTGTACGGTCCCCACCCGGTTGCCGACGAAGCGGAACAGCATGTGCAGCCAGACTGTGGCGGATGACCCGGTGCCGACGTTCGAGACCAGGACGCGCATCTCGTCCTGTTCCGGACGCGGGTCGTTCGCGAGGGGCGGGATGTGCTGGACCGTGCGCAGGAAGTCGCCCCGTTCGTCGCCGAACGTGTTCACGTTGCGCGGGTCGCTCATCGTCACCCACTCGAGCGAGTCCGGCAGCAGGTCCCCGTCATGGTCTGCAAGAGTGGTCGTCTCCAACGCCTGCAGCTTCCCCGGGTGTCCAGCCTGCTTGGATACGTAGGCGCCGAGAGTGATGCACACCGCGCCAGCAACCAAGGCAGACAGTCTCACGGATCTCATCCGACGCACTGGCTCCTGTTGGATCAAAGGCGGCTCGAGGGGACGGAACGAACTCGCATCTCTATCCTGGCGGTGCCAGGAAGTTTCCAGCGCGAGCGGGGGAAGCTGGGCCGGAGAGGTCAGGTGCGGGCACAGAATCTAACCCCCGAAACTCGCAATGTGCAACCCGGCGAGCGCGGCGGCTGTTGTTTTCGCGGTCGGCGATGGGTATGAACCTCCGCCTCCCTCCGCCCCGGAGGGCACGCGCCCGTAGCTCAGTTGGATAGAGCGTGGGCCTCCGAAGCCCAAGGTCACAGGTTCGACTCCTGTCGGGCGTACCAGATCTCAAGACCTTGCCAGACCTGAACTTCAAGCTCGACCTGCGCACGCCGCGCACGCACGAGTTCCGGCTGGAACTGGAGCTCGACGCGGCGCAATGGCCGGTGGGGCCGGGCGGACGCGAACTCTTCCTGCCGGTCTGGACCCCCGGCAGCTACCTGATCCGCGAATACTCCCGCCATGTCAGCGGCCTCAAGGCGGCGGATGCCGGTTCGGGGCAGGCCATCGCGGTGTCCAAGGTCGCCAAGAACCGCTGGCGCTTCGATGTCCCATCCTCGTCCCGGCGGATCCGGGTGTCCTGGTCGGTCTACGGCCACGAGCTCACCGTGCGCACTGCCGACCTGACCGAGCAGCACGCCTTCTGGAACGGTGCCTGCCTGTTCCTGTGGCCGGTCGGGGCCGAGGGCTCGCGGGCCGGGATCGAAGTGCTGCTGCCCGACGGCTGGAAGCTCGCCAGCGCGCTCTGCGCCCGGGAGACCGGACCAGGCCGCTGGCACCTGCTCGCGACCGACCTCGACGATCTGGTCGACTCGCCGAGCCTCGCAGGCCAGCTGCAGACGCTCGATTTCGAGGTGCTGGGCAAGCCACACAGCTACGTGCTCGAAGGCCTGGACGGCATCACGGCCCCGCCCTCCCTCCTGACCGACACGCGGCGCGTGATCGAGGAAGCAGCCAAGGTGTTCGGCGGCACACTGCCCTACGAGCGCTACGACTTCCTGAGCATCTTCACCGACAGCGGGCGCGGTGGGCTCGAGCACCTGGCCAGTTCCGTGCTGCTCGCCCCGCGAACCACGTTCGCGCCACGCAAGCAGTACGAGGACTTCGTGAGCCTCGTCGCGCACGAGCACTTCCACCTGTGGAACGTCAAGCGGATGCGTCCCAGCTCGCTCTGGCGCTTCGACTACGAGAACGAGAACTACACGCCCTTGCTCTGGGTCGCAGAGGGTTTCACGAGCTACTACGACGATCACCTGTGCTTGCGCGCGGGCGTGATCACACGGGACCGTTACCTCGAGATCCTCGCCGAGACGATCACCGAGCTGCGCTCGATCCCAGGCCGCCTCGCCCATCCGCTGGCCCTCGCGAGCTTCGACACCTGGATCAAGTTCTACCGGCCCGACGAGCACACCAAGAACTCGTCGCACAGCTACTACTCGAGCGGTTCGCTCGCGGCGCTCTGCATCGACCTCAAGATCCGGGCCGCGACCGGCGGCGCCAGGAGTCTCGATGACGCGTTGCGTGAGCTGTACCGGATCAGCTTCGGCAGCGGCCGCGGCTACACGCACGAGGACGTGCTCGCCTGCATCGACCGGGCGGCCGGGCAGGATCTCGCCGCCTACGTCGAACGGCTGGTCAACGGCCCGTTCGATCCGGACTTCGCCGAGGTGCTCGCACCGTTCGGCGTCCGCCTGGTCAAGAAGCCCGAAGGCGGTGCGCCCTACTTCGGCGTGCAGTGGAAGAGTGACGAGCTCGTGGTGCAGAGCGTGGTCGTTGGCGATCCTGCGCATGCGGCCGGGCTCGCACCCGGTGACGAACTGCTGGCGGTCGAAGGGCTGCGTGTGCGCCCGTCGACGTGGAAGTCGGTGCTCGAGAACCTCGGGCCACCCGGCAGACCGCTGCGCCTGCTCATCGCCCGGCGCGGACGCGTGCTCGAGAAGTCCATCGCGCCGGTCGCAACCCCGGATTCGGTGAAGCTCGAGCTGATCGCGGAGCCGGACGAGCGTCAGCGCGCGCTGCGCGCCTCCTGGCTCGTGTAGGCCCTCCGCAACACGTCCGCGACCTCGTGGGCCCGCGCGCGCACCTCGGGCGAGAGGTCCGGCAGCTCGCGCAGGGTGCCGTCGTGGAGCACGTGCGCGCGGTCGACACGTGGCCAGGCCAGCAGCAGATCGTGGGACGCGATCAGCACCGTGCGGCCGGCAGCCGCCAGACCACGCAGGACCTCGAGCACGGCGATCGCGTGATCGGGATCGAGACTGCTCGTCGGTTCGTCGGCGAGCACGATCTGGGCGTTCGTCGCCAGTGCCCGGGCGAGCGCGATCCGCCGCGCCTCGCCGCCGGAGAGCGTGCCGACCGGGCGATCCGCGAAGTCCGTCGCATCCACCTGGGCGATGGCAGTCGCCACGGCCTCGCGGTCCTCGGCGGCCGGCGCGGCAAAGCGCGGGATGTGCGGATGCCGGCCCATCATCACGAGTTCGCGCCCGGTGAACTCGAACGGCGATTCGCTGTGTTGCGGGATCAGCGTGATCAGGCGGGCCCGTTCGCGGGCGGAGAGCAGCCCGACCTCGCGCCCGAGCACTTCGATCCGGCCGGCGTCGGGACGACGCACGCCGCAGAGCACGCGCAGCAGCGTGCTCTTGCCGGCACCATTGCGGCCGGCGAGCAGGCGCAGGCTGCCGCGCTCGAGCTTGATCTCCGTGCCGCGCAGGACCTGCGTGTGGCCCAGTTGCACTTGGATTCCGGTGGCGACGAGTGCGTTCACAGCGGCCTCCCGCGCCGGTGCCGGGCGAGCAGCAAGAGGAAGAACGGGGCCCCGAGCGCACTCGTGACGATCCCCAAGCGCAGTTCGACACCGATCGGCGCGAGCCTGCAGGCCGTGTCCGCGAGCACGAGCACGAACGCACCCCCGAGCGCGGCCGAGGGCAGGAGCCCCCGGTGCCCCGGACCCACGACCAGGCGCACGAGATGCGGCACGACGAGACCCACGAACGCGACACCGCCCGTGCACGAGACGGCGACCGCAGTCAGGCCGCAGGAGAGCAGCAGCAGCACGTGGCGCAGGATCCGCACAGGCACGCCGAGCGTCGTCGCCGCTTCGTCCTCGAGGGTCAGCAGGTCCATGTCGCGCGCAAAGGGCAGCAGTGCGAAGCCGAACACGAGGAGGCCCAGACCGACCATCAACACATGGTCGGTGGAGCGCGCTTCGAGTCCGCCCATGAGCCAGAACAGGATCTCGCCGCTGGTCGTGAAATTGGGCGCGAGCGTGAGGGTGACGAACGAGATCGCCGCGCCGAGCAGCGAGTTGAGGGCGATGCCCGCCAGCAGCAACCCGGTGGTCGTCGCCGTGCCGTGTGCGGCACCGAGCGCGTAGACGAGCGCGGTCGTGAGTGCGGCGCCCGCGAGCGCAGCCAGTGGCGTCGCCATCAGGAACGAACCCGAGAAGCCGGTCGCGATCGCGACCACGGCGCCGAACGCGGCGCCGAGCATCGTGCCGAGCACGTCGGGCGAGGCGAGCGGGTTCCTGAACACGGCTTGCATCGTGGTTCCGGCCAGCGCGAGCGCGGCGCCGACCAGCAGCGCCGTGGCGATGCGGGGCAGGCGCACGGTGTTGACGATCAGCGCGTGGTTGCCATCCGCCGTTGCGAGTCCCAGGCCATCGAGCAGGGCCCGCAGGGTCTGGCCGAGGGTCGTCGGTTCAGGGCCGTGCGCGAGGGAGACCATCGCCACGAGCAGCGTCAGCGGCAGACCGATCGCGGCGAAGATCTTCGGCGACAGACGGCCGCTCACGGTCGCCCCCAGGCGTCGAGGCGGGCGGCGAGTCTCTGCGCGACGCGCGCCGCATGGTGCGACGTGGCCGTCAGCTCGGCCTCCGGCACGAAGATCAGCCGGCCCATGCGCACGCAACGCATGGCCGCGATCGCCGGATCCTGACGCACTCTCGCCTCGACCTCGCGCTCATGGTCCGGTGGCGCGCCGAGCACCAGGGCATCGGGATCGAGCGCAAGCGCCGCCTCGGAGCGCAGCGTGCCATGACCGCGGATCGCGGCAGCGGCGTTCCTGGCGCCGACATGCCCGAGCAGGCTGTCGAAGATCGTCTCCTGCCCCGCGGTCTGGCCGTCCGACCAGAGCAGGACGTTCCAGGCCGCGCGTGCGGCGCGGCCCTTCGCGACGATCGCGAGCGAGTCCTGGAGTTCCTCGACCAGGCCCTCGGCGCCGGCGTCGAGGCCGAGCACGTAGCCGATCGCGCGCAGGTTGCTGACGATCCCCTCGACGCTCGCGAACTCGTCGATGCGGACCACGGCGACCTTGGCCTGGGCGAGCAGCGCCTGGGTCTCGGGCCGCGAGAACGAGGCGATGAACACCAGATCGGGCCTGGCCGCGAGGATGCGTTCGGGGTCGCCGTCGTGGAGGCGCGGGAAGCGCTCGGCCTCGGCCGCGACCGTGCTGAAACGCCGATCCGTGCTCAGCCGGTGCATGGCCTGGACCCGTTCGCTGGGGCAGATCGCGAGCAACACCGAGTCGCTGAGGATCGTGCCCGAGACGATGCGCACCGGGGGCGCCGCGATGCCGACCGATCGCCCGTCCAGGCCCGTGTAGCGGCGCGGAAACGGATCCTGCGCGCGCTCGGCGAGCGGGCGGTCCCAGGGCCCTGGCTGCGGGCGGAGCCCTGCCTGCCGCGAACACGCGACCTGCAGCAGGAGCACGCACGAAAAGGGGAGACGCCAGCGCAAGCGGCGCGCGAACTTACTTCGCGTCCGGCCGGGCGAGAAACACCGTGATGCCGAAGGTCTCGTCGCCCCGCCGGATCCGCAGCGCCAGCGGGTCTCCAGCCATCCTTCTGCCGATCAACATCTGCAGGTGGGAGTTGTGGCGCACGGTCTCGCCATCGACCTCCTCGATCGTGTCCCCGACCTTCAGGCCGGCACCGGCCGCAGGACTCTTGGGCACGAGCTGTTGCACGATCGCACCGGGACCGAGGTGCTCGGCACGGGCCATCACTCCGAGCCAGCCGCGGTGCAGTTCTTCGCCATTCTGCATCCGCGCGAGCAACGGCTCGATGCCGAACAGGCTCGCCGCGAAGCCGATGCCCGAGTCGTAGAGCTCGACGCCGGCGTCCTCCCCTTGCAGCGAGAGCGGCACGACGATGCCGAGCACGCGCCCGTCGAGATCGACCAGCGGGCCACCATAGTTCGCCGGGGACGTGGAGGCGTCGGTCTGGATCGCGCGACCCAGTTGCCGGTGGACCGCGGACACGATGCCAAGGTGC
>CAZSKV010000749.1:0-3570 GCA_964607495.1 uncultured candidatus Brocadiaceae bacterium | reverse complement strand
GCGCGACTCGGGCCGCGTGCTCGACCTCACGCAGATTCCCGGCACCAAGGTCGACAAGCACTCGACCGGCGGCGTCGGCGACAAGGTCAGCCTGCTGCTGGCGCCACTGGTCGCGAGCTGCGGCGTGCCGGTGCCGATGGTCTCCGGGCCCGGACTCGGCCACACCGGCGGCACGATCGACAAGCTGCAGGCGATCCCTGGCTTCCGGACGGACCTGGATGCGGCCGAGTTCAAGGCCGTGCTGCAGGAGTGCGGCTACGTGATGGCCGGCGCCTCGGCCGAGATCGCCCCGGCCGACCGCCGGATGTACGCGACGCGCGACATCTCGGGCACGGTCGAGAGCATCCCGCTGATCACGGCCTCGATCCTCGCGAAGAAGCTCGCGAGCGGGATCGACGCCCTGGTGATGGACGTGAAGTGCGGTCGCGGCGCGTTCCTGCGCGAGCGCGCGCAGGCCGAGGCCCTGATGCAGAGCCTCGTGGCGACCGGCAAAGCCGCCGGGATCCAGGTCGTGGCCCTGCTGACCGACATGGATGCGCCGCTGGGCCGTGCGATCGGCAACGCGCTCGAGGTGAAGGAGGTGCTCGAGTGCTTCACCGGCCGCGGACCTCGCGACCTGCTCGAGGTCACGTTCGCGCTCGGCCAGGAGATGCTCGTGCTCGGCGGCAGGGCGCGCAGCGGGGTCGAGGCCCGCCGCATGCTCGAAGAGGCGCTCGGCGGCGGCCGCGCCGAGACCTGCTTCCGCAAGAACGTCCGGCGGCAGGGGGGGGATCCTGACCACCTGCCGCTAGCGCCGGTGGTCGTGCCCGTGCTGGCCGACGTGGCCGGCCATGTGACCGACCTCGATCCGCTGGTGCTGGGCCTGTGCGCGATGGATCTGGGCGCCGGGCGGCGGCAGCCCGGGGATCGGATCGATCCCGCGGTCGGCATCGTGCTGCACAAGCATCGCGGTGACGCCGTGCGCGCAGGCGAGGCACTCGCCGACGTCCATGCGGCGAGTGCCTCGGTCGGCGCGACAGGCGCGGAGGCCGTGCGCCGTGCCTTCCGGATCGGCAGTGCGGCCCCGCGGCCTCGCGACCTGGTGCTCGCGAGGCGCGGCTGAGCGCACTGCTGACCGGACCAGCAACCGGCGGGACTACTTGACTTCCATCTTGCGGGCGTTGCTGATCACGATGCCCAGGAGGTTGGTCTTCGTGACCTGCACTTCGGCCCACTGGCGGTAGAGCACCGCGCCGACCGCAGCAGCCGGCAGCGGCAGCGGGATGCGGATCGAACCGGCGCCCGCGGCGGTGCCCGAGAGCACGCCGGCGACCGAGACCAGGGGCGCGCCGATCCACATCTTGCAGCCGTTCATGCCGATGACGGTCAGGTCGATCGGCGGCACCTGCTGCGTGACCGCGATCAGGCACACGACCGCATCACCGCCCATGCCGGAGTAGGCGCCCAGCTGGAACGCCGAGTTGCCGGCATACGGGATGCCCGACGAGACGTCGGTCAGCGTGAAGCCGTTGTTGCCAGGGCAGCCTTCGCCGTAGCTCGTGTCGAGGGACGCGGCCTGCGCGGGCAGGTGCGACACCCCGTTCACGCTGTTGCCGCCCGGGGTCGCGAACGAGCCGACGCCCGTCACGCAGCCCTGGGCGATGTGGTTGCTCGCGATCCGCTGGATGCGGCCGTCGCGCGACCCGCAGATCAGGTCGCCCGTGTTCGGGTCGTAGTCGTAGGAGTTGAAGAACGTGTTGACCGGCGACGTGGTCGCCGGGTTGATCGCGGCGGCGCTCGTGTGCGAGACGATCGTCTTGGTCGCCGTGTCGACGACCAGGTAGTCGCCGAAGATGCTGAAGAGCTGCAGCTTGCCGCCATAGCCCTGCATGTAGCAGATGCCCGTGTTGTAGAAGAGCGTCGGGCTCGCCGGGGTCTTGCTCTGCGGCAGGTTCAGCAGCACGGCGGTCGTGTTCGCGACCGGATCGTGCTCGACGATCACGCCGGTCGCGGTCGGGGCCGTCGACGAGTCGAACGCGCCGACGTAGACCTTGCCGTTGACCGTGGCGATCGCATTCGCGCCGCCGTTCGTCGCGATCCAGCCCGGAATCGTGGCCAGGTCGGCGACGACGGTCGCCGCGCCGCCGGTCACCGGCACGCTGTGCAGGATCCCGCTGCCCGCGGTGTTGGTCGCGTTCTGCGTGCAGAAGTAGAGCTTGCCGCCGAGCAGGCAGATCTGCGAGAGGTTGGGGCCGACCACGCCGGACGTGGCCACGAGCGTCTCGGTCACGTTGGCGCCGGACACCTCGATCTTGTAGACCTTGCCGGGCGCCACGGTCGCGGGGTTCGTGCCGACGTAGCCTTCGTTGCTCGAGGTCATCATCACGCAGTTCACGCGGTCCGCGGTCAGGCCGGCCGAGAGCGTGAGCTTGGTCGCGGCGTTCGTCTCGTGGTTGATCGCGTAGATCTCGCCGGAGACCGGGCTCGTCGAGACCGCAACCGTGGCGACCGACATGCCGGGCTGCAGGATCGACTTCTCGCTCAGGGTCACGTTGTCCGCTGCAACGACGTTGTTCTGGTCACCGCCTGCGAAAGCGCGCAGGGCCGTGGGCAACGGCAGGGTCGGTGCCGAGCCACCGGCGAGATACCAGCTGCCGGCGACCTGGGTCGCGGTCGTGCCGGCCGCGATGTCGGTCAGCCGGACCTCGAGGACGCGGTTCGTCGCCAGGTCGAAATCGGTCTGCCAGCGATACCACTTGTTGGTCGCGAGCCCCTGGAACGCCGTGTTCGGCATCTTGAGCTGCGTCTGCGTGCCGGAGGCGGTGAAGCAGATCAGGTCCGCGTCCCAGAGCGCGCCGGTCGCAGCCGCCGGCCAGGTCGCGAGCATGATGAAGTAGCGCGCGGTCGCCGAGGGCTGCAGCGAGATCGAGCAGATGTTGTTGACCGGCAGCGCGGGGGAGGTCCCGATCCAACGCGGGCAGATGTCGGCCGAGAGCGTGTAGCGGTTGCTCGCGATCGCATAGGGCACGACGCGCTCGGCGCGGCCGAACACGGTGTTCGAGGTCGGCACGCCGGCGACGAACTTGGCCCCGCCGAGCGGGTTCTGCGGGATCGAGAGCGTGTTGCCGGCGTAGGTGAACACGTTCCAGTCGATGCCAGCGGGCATCGTCCAGGTGTCCTGGCCGGTCAGGACTGTGCCTGCTGCCGAGGCGTTGAGCGCCTCGAAGCCCGCGGAGGAGTACTGGGCTGCAGCCGTCGAGGCGAGCAGCGTGAGGGCCAAGAAAGAGGTCGCAAGTCGCGCGGAAGTGCGCACCCGCAGCGCAGAGCTGGACATGGTTTCGCTCCTGAGGAGGGATCGAGGGAGAGGGTGTGAGCCGGTGCCGCGCCAGGGAAGGCCGGTCCGGAGACGCGCAGGGTCGGCGCTGCGGATTGTGGCGTCAAGCCCCTCCCGGCACCGTGACGCGTGCGGTTGCCTACGCCCCGCGTTTGACAGCCGGCCTCCCGGGCCCGAACCTCCGCCGGTACCGCGCCTGCGGAGTACTCATGCGCCGCGCCACCCTTGCCACGATCCTCCTGCCGATCCTCGCCGCG
>CAZSKV010000748.1:0-3707 GCA_964607495.1 uncultured candidatus Brocadiaceae bacterium | reverse complement strand
GCCGCGCCCGCCCCGACGGCCCCCCTGGTTGTGGCTCGGCCGCGATGCACTGCCGCGGGCCTATCGGGCGCCGTCGGCTGCCGGCACCCTGCCGTGCCTGGCGATCACGGTCGTGTAGATGCCGCCGCGCACGTTGAAGATGCCCTTGACCTCCACGAACCGCGGCGCGATCCGGCTCACGAGAGCTTCGAGGATCTGGTTGGTCACCGCCTCGTGGAACGCGCCGGTCTGCCGCCAGCTCCACAGGTAGAGCTTGAGCGACTTCAGCTCGACGCAGAGTTGGTCGGGGACATAGCGGATGTGCAGCGTCGCGAAATCCGGCTGCCCTGTCTTCGGGCACACGCAGGTGAACTCCGGACAGGTGAATTGGATCTCGTAGTCGCGCGCCGGGGCAGGGTTCGGAAAGACGTCGAGCATTCGACGTGAATGTACCGAGTTCATCCCACCGGTTGCCGCCCCGATCCGGCGAACTAGATTGCGCCTGCCTGCTCCGTCCCAGACCTGATGCCTGGATCGGCCCTGGACCGGCGAGGAGCGTCCCTCGTCCCCAGCGCTGCTCTCCGGGCGCGATTCCACTCCCTGGCACTTGCCCTCACCACTCTTCGTCCTCGGAGCAGGACGCTGCGGTTCGACCCTGCTCCATGAGCTGCTGGCCGCGCACCCCGCGATCGCGCTGACCAACGCGGCCGGGCTGGTCCACCGCTTCTGGCACGATTCGCGCCTGGCCGAACTGCCGGCGTCCGCCCCCGCCGGTTTCACGCTCCACGAGCCGGGCCGGCCGCATGGGATCAACCACCCAGCCCTGAGCGGGATCGCGGCCCGAGCCTGCAACCGGCATGCGTTGCAGGCGATCCACGAGATCTATGCTGAGCTGTTCCCGGGCAAGGAGTACCGCTACTGGGGCGACCGGCTCGCGGATCCGCGGGCCGCGCCTGCCCTCGCCCAGGTCCTCCCCGACGCGCGCTTCGTGGTCGTGACCCGCGACCCCCGCGACATGTACTGCGCGCGCGGCGCGTTCGGCGAGCGCGAGGAGACCGGGGCCAGGGAACTCTCGCCTGCGGCGTTCTGCGCGCAGTACCGCGCGCTCTACGAAGGGCTGCTGCGCGACTTGCAGCCGCGCATCCTGGTGCGCTACGAAGATCTGCTCGCGGCACCGCACGCGCAGTTGGGGCGCGTGCTGGACTTCCTCGGACTCGATCCGGCTCCGGAAACCACCGCTGCCGCGCAGGCGGCGGTCTCCGCCTGGCATGGCACCGCGCGATCTCCGCAGGCGAGCATCGGCCGCTGGCGCCGGGAGCTGCTGCCCGAGGAGCAGTACGTGTTCGCACGCGACCTCGTCCCGCTCCTCGTGCGCTTCGGCTACGAGCCGGTGGCGACGCCGTGACGCACCGGGACTGGATCGTCGCCGCCGGCTGACTCAGCCAGTCCCTGAGCTCTCCAGGGCCGGACTGAAGTCCATGCACACCGGGCCCTGGCGCCACCGGCAGACCCGGCTGCGGCACGGCATGCACGGCGGCGGCTCGCGCCGGCGGACCACCTGCGCCCGGAGCGGCGCCGTCGACTCCGGATCCTGCGGGCCATAGAGCACGATCGTGCGCGCGCCGCTCGCACAGAGCACGTGCGTCGCCCCGCGATCGGGGCCGAGCGCAACGCCACCGGCCAGCGCGAGCAGGGTGCCGAGCGCCACCAACCGCGCCAACTCCCCGCCGGCGTGGCGCAGCACCCTGACGCCGGCGGGTGCCGCGAGATGCGCCTCGCCCGGACCGTAGAGCCAGAGCGCCGGGAGCGGGGCCGCCCGTTCTTCGCGCACCATCGCGCTCGGCCACCAGGCGCGTGGGTCCCGCGGATCGGTCACGACGAACACGCGGAAGGGGCGCGTCGGATCGACGCCGAGGGCACGCACCTCCGCAGTCTCGCGCGCGAGCTCGGACGCGGGGGCGACGAGGCGTGGCGGCGACTCGGGCAACCCGGGCACGAGCTCGCGTACGAGTGCTTGCGCCATGCGCGCCGGATGCCGGCTGCAGGCAATGCGCTGCGTGGCCAGCATCGCGCTCGCCGCTGCCTGCCGGCTCGCGGCGGCCGCGCCGAGGACGCGTCCCGCGCCTGAGAGCCTGGCGACCAGCGCGCTCTTCCAGTTGCCCTGCAGGTCGAGGGCGACGTCGCAACGGCGCGCGCGCAGGGCCGCGCGCGTGCGCAGGAGGCCGGCGAGCGCTGGCCGGCGCGCATGCGGCACGAGCTGGAGCGGCAATCCGGCACAGGCGAGCACGGGCACGAACTCGCGCTGCACGACCCAGACCAGATCCCACTCCGGCCGGGCCGCGGCCAGGGCCTGGACTGCACCCAGCGACTGCACGACGTCGCCGAGCGCGGACAGGCGCACGATCAGGACTCGCATCGCCGCTCGCTCACTGCCTGCGCTCCTGCAGCACGAGCGACTTGCCGGGGATGCGCAGGCGCACGCGATCGACATAGGCCGGATTGTGCGCGGCATCGAACTCGACCCTGCGATCCGGGTCCTCGACCAGCAGCCAGCGCCTGGCCGGCTGCCGCTGCATGCGCTCGTCTCCCGGCACCAACAGACCGGCCGGCACCAGCACCTGGGCGGGGAAGTGCCCGCGGGTCGCGAGGTCGGTCGCACCCCGCGCCTGGACTTCGCGCAGGATCACGGGTGCGGCCAGCTGGTGGATGCGCGGCGTCGCCGCCAGCGGCGCCCCAGCGAGGGCCCAGACCCCGGCTACGGGCGCCAACAGGATCGCGGCCACGAAGGTCACGCGCGTGCGGACCAGCAGCGCCCCGAGACCGAGGAAGAGCCACAACGGCACGAGGGCGCCGGCCGCCGGATGGCGCACGAACGGCGTCACGACCAGCAGGCCGCCGGCGATCACCGCGATCCCGCGCACGAGGTGCTGCGGCCAACCGAGCAGCGGCGTGCCGGCGCGGGCGAAGGCCGCGACGCGGGGCGCCATCGCGATCACCAGCAGCGGCACCGCGGGCAGCAGGTACCGGTTCGGCCGGCCGGGGAAGAACACGAGCAGGCAGACGCCACCGACCGCACCCGCGAGGCACAGGCGCATGCACAGATCCCCGCGCTGCAACCAGGCCGAGCGCGCGCCCCAGTGTTCGTACGGGGCGAAGAAGCCGAACGGCAACGCGATCAACGCCGCACGCGCGAGATAGAGCGGCACGTCGAGCAGGTGCTCGAACTCCCAGTGCGCGACGCGGCCGACGCTCTCGGTGGCCGCGACGTCGAACACGATGGCGGCGTCCACCTTGGCCAGCAGCGGGACGTAATAGCAGAGCGGCACTGCGACCAGCGGCACCAGCACGCGCCACAGGCCGGCGAGCCGCCGGTGGCGCCACCAGACCAGCAGCAACCCGGCGAAGAACAGCAGGTAGGGCGGTCCCTTGACCAGGAGCGCGAGACCGCCGGCGATGCCGCCGGCGCAGAGCGCGCGTGGCCCGGAGAACGCGATCCCGCGCGCGATCAGCAGCAGCGAGAGCGCGGTCAGCGCCGCGAAGAGCGGATCGATCTCCGCGGTCGTGCCGTCGTGCAGGACCGCGGGTGCGCAGAGGATTCCGAGGCTCGCGAGCCACGCGGTCTTCGTCTCCCCGACGTCATGGAAGTGCCAGAAGGTGGCCCAGACCAGCAGCAGGAACCCGAGCAACGCCGGCAACCGCAGCGCGAACGGCGTCGTGCCGAGCAGCGG
>CAZSKV010000747.1:0-1615 GCA_964607495.1 uncultured candidatus Brocadiaceae bacterium | reverse complement strand
GCCGCCGACGTGCAGGTAGCGATCGCTGCCGAGAGCGAAGGCCATGTGCATGCCGCGCGCCTTGGCCAGCTTGCCCGCCGGGCTGAACGCGCCCGGGGCACCGCTGCTCGCGGTGTAGATCTCGGCCACGTCGGTGGGCGTGCCCTGGTTGGTCAACGAGAGCGCGCCGATCCCGCCGGCGATCAGGTGCTTGCCCGGAGCGATCTCGATCGCCGAGAACACTGCGTGCCCGGCGCTCATGTTCGGGCCTGGCGAGATCGTGTTCGTGACCGGGTCGTAGATCTCGGTCGAGACCGGCACGGTCGGGATCTTGATGATGAAGGTCGTGTAGGAGATGCCGCCGCAAAGAAGGACGCGGTTGTCCGGCAGCGTGATCGCGCCATGGCCGGCGCGTGGGATGCTCATCGCCGGGCCATTGGCCCAGGTGTTGCTGACCGGGTCGTAGATCTCGGTCGACTTGAGGGCCGAGTAGATCGGATCGAGCGGCGAGCTCAGTGCGTTCAGATCGGAGAGCCCCCCGGTCACGAGGACCTTGCCCGAGGGCAGCAGGGTCGCCGTGTGGCCCATGCGCGGATCCGTGCCGGCGGCGACCTTCTTGAACGTGTGCGTCGCCGGTTCGTAGACCTCGCAAGTGCCCTGGGGATCGTTGAAGCGATCGACGCCGCAGGCGATGAACCAGCGCCCGTCCTTGAGCTTCGTCGCGGTGTGCAGCGAGTGCTCATAGTTCATCGTCGGTCCCTGGGTGAACGCATCCGTCAACGGGTCGTAGACCTCGGTCGTGTTCTGGGCCGCCTGCGAGAGCAGGCCGCCGCTGCCGCCACCAGCGATCATCCAGCGATGGTCGGCGAGGGGCAGCACCGGGAAGAACGCGCGCGGCGTGATGAACTGGGTCCTGCGATCGCGAAAGGCCCCCGCCGCGGCGAAGCGCACCGGACGTGGTTGCGAGATCGGGCCCACCAGGTATGGCGAGCCGGGCAGCGAGATCCCCTGCGTGAACAGCGCCGCATCGACGAAGGCCGGGTTGTTCGGCACCGCGAGCGTCGGCACCTTGAACCTCCCGCTCAGATCGAAGGGGCCGACCGGCGAGATCCCGAGCGATTCGAGACCCACGTCCAAGTGCCGCGGATCCGTAGGATCGATCAGGAACAGGTTCGTCGGTCCGGGCGAGACCGACAGGATCACGACGCCGGTGAAGCCGAAGCTGCCGCTGCTCAGCGTGATGTCCAACGGTCCCGGAAGCGAGCCGCCGACCACGTCGAGGGTCAGGGACTGCGCCGCCAGGGGGCCCGCGAGCAGGAGTGCAGCCAGGGAGTAGGTCTTGTGCATGGCGCGGGAATCGTAGCGGGTGCGGCCGATCCGGGTCGGAGCCGCCCGGTCGGTGCTTTTCCTGCCATGGAGTTGGGACTAGAGGAGGCACACTGTACCGCGCTTGTCCGCCCTGACCCTCACCTCGCGGGGACGACTCCCTCGACCGCAGCGCCCCATGTCATCCCTGGGTGATGGTGTGAAACCTCCTCATCTCCACGCCAGCAGCGACCCCCTGCACAAGCACGGAGGCGGCAGGCCGGGGACCCTCCCCCCGCCACTCCTTCTCTCCCAAGGAACCAGCCATGCC
>CAZSKV010000746.1:0-14200 GCA_964607495.1 uncultured candidatus Brocadiaceae bacterium | reverse complement strand
CGGCGGCCCCCCCCCCCCCCCCCCCCCCCCCCCCCCGACAAAAAGCATCCCGCAGTGGTGCTAGGCACTGCAGGCGCCCGGGCCACGGGCGATCCCCCCAGACCGCCACACGCAGCTCTCGCCCGCGCGGCCGTGGTTCCCCAACCCAAGCCGCGGGGTGCGAAGGCCCCTTCTCCCGCACAGCCCTCGCAAGCACCGCTCCCCACCCCCCCAGGCGCAGACGCGGTGCCCCAATCCAGATTGTCGCGGCCCGCTCCTCCGACCGGGCCGCAGACACCTTATCGGCAAATCCGCAGCCGAAATCCGCATCGCGTTCGCGACCGAGGCGGGCTGGGGCTCCGCAGCGCGCCGAACTCCCATCGCATCGTCACGTGGTCCGCACGGCAGTGCTCGCCGGGTGCCTGCGATCCTACTTCTGCCGCGTGTAGGTGACTTCCATGGTCTTCTGCTCGGCACCAGCCTGCACGACGTACGTCGTGTAGGTGTGCTGGTCCGCGTCGATCACCTCGGTGACCGCGCGCTGCTCGCGCAGCACGCCGTCGAAGCCCCGCACGCGCCCGCGGAACTCGAGCGCCCTCCTGCCCTCGAGCTGCTTGCCGGCGCTGATGCCGAGCCAGGTCGAGGTGCTGTCCACCCACACGCCGACCCAGCGTTCGGTCTTGCCGTCGAAGCCGGTCAGACCATAGCCCTGCATCGGCACACCGAGCACCTGGCCGGCGAAGCGCGACTCGAGCCAGTCCGCCGTGCAGACGACGCGGTTGGTCATCACACCCTTCGAGACCACGGGTTCCTGCCCAGGCGCCGCGAACACGCGCACGGTCGCGAGGAACTCGCCGACGTAGGGCTCGAGCGTGCGCGTCGCGATCTGCCGCCTGGTCTTCACGTCGAGGCGGCTGAAGCGATCGCTCCGCGCATAGGTGTTCTCGGCGGAAAGGAACTGCTGCTTGTTGGCGTCGATCGCGAGCGTGCGCGCGAGCAGCGTGCCGTCGGCGCGGACTTCGTTCTCGATCCGGTTGCCCGGCAGCTCCGGATCCCACATCAGCAGCTTCTTGCCGGATTGGGCGCACGAGCCGACGTAGCGCGTCAGGTGGCCGGTGCCCGAGTCGAGCCAGAGCCCGACGTATCGGTCGGCAACCGTGTCGTAGCCGGTGAGGCCGAGCCCGAGGTAGGCGCCATCCTCGCCGGCGCCCTTCACGAGCGTCAGCAACCAGAGCCGGTTCGCGAGCCATTCGTCCCGTTCGGCGAAGCTCTGCTCGCGCCATGCTTCCGTCTCGCTCCCGCGCACCTTGCTCGTGACGTCCCACTCGCCCGTGAACGCGTCGAGATGGTCGTGGTGTTCCGAGCGCAGGCCGGCCGGCGCCGCATTCCTGGAGTGCGGACGCGAGTCCTGGGCCGCGCTGCCGGCCGCAGCCAGCAGCGCGCAGAGCAGGCCCCGGCCGATCACTTGCGGCGGGTGTAGTTGATCACCATGGCCTCGGCTTCCTTGCCCTCCTCCCAGAGCTTGAACTCGAGGTGGTCGGCGTCGCTGGCCTTCTGGGTCGAGAACTGTTTGACCAGCTTGCCTTCGTGGTTCGCGTTCTCCCCCGAGAAGCTCGTGGTCCCGGTCTTCTCGTCGTGCGTGCCCCACATGATGTTCGGGCAGGGACTCATCGAGTCGCACCAGAATGCGACGAACTTGCCGCGGCTCGTGTCGAAGCCAGTCATGCCGTGCCCGACGAAGGGCATGCCCATCATGTCGGCCTTGAACTCGTCGACGAGCCAGAAGCCGCCATCCATCATCCTCCAGATCGCGGTGCCCTTGGCTTCGCCGCCCGGGAACTTGACGACCGCGTCCCACGTGCCGGCCATCTTGGCGAGCGAAGCGTGTTCCTTGCCCGGCTTCGGCATCTCCATCGCATGGTCGCCGGCTGCCGGAGCCTTGTCCTGCTTCTTGTCCTGGACCTTGTCCTGGACGGAGAGTCCGGCGCCGAGGCCGGTCAACAGAGAGAGTGCGCTGATCACGAGAGCTTTCATCGGAGTGGTACCTCCAGGGATGGTTGCGAGGAGTGGAGGGGACGAGCGCGGCGGATTCTGGCCGGTGACGGCCCGTCCTGGCAAGCCTCAGCGCGGCGCCGGCCGGAACAGCGCCTCGGGCAGCGACTGCCGGCTGTCGAGCTGCGTGATCACGAGCTCGAGCGCCCGCGTGCCGTCCGGCGCCAGGAACACGCGGCGTGCCGGCAGGCGCACGCTCCCGAACTCGCGCCAGTCGAGCAGCTTGACCGTGCGCGCCGGCATGCCCTTGCGCTGCAGCTTCAGTTCGTGCGGCTCGAGCGTCTCGGCTGCGCAGAGCAACTCGAACACGTCCAGCACCAGCGCCGGATCGCGCGGCCCGACCAGGTCCTCGCCATGGCGCTCTTCGATCCGGATCCGGATCAGACGCCGGCCCTCGCGCTGCAAGGGCTCCTTCGGGAACACCGTGTATCGCTCCGGATCGGCGAGCAGCCACGGCGCGCGCAGCAGGAACCCATGGAGCTCCAACTCCTCGCGGGCCTCGCGCTCGAGTGCCGGCCAGTCCATGTTGCGGTACTGCACGAACACCTGCTTGCCGTCACGGCCGTAGATCTTGTCCTGCGCCACGAAGCGCAGGCGATCACGGTCGCGGGTCGCCAGGTCCGCCTCGTGCACGAACTCGCGCATGCCGAGTTCGGCCCCGTTCGCCTCGAACACGTGCACCTGCACGCGCACCGAGACCCCGCCCAGCGCGGCCAGATCGGCCGGGTGCCCGATGCGTTGGAACACATCGAGCAATGCCGACCGCAGATCGAGCGTCGGCGACGGCGTCGATGCCGGCGTCGCGACCGGGTCCTGGCTCGAGGCGCCGCCGGCCAACGGGCGCGGCTTCGCCGGCGCCGGCCCGTGGACCGGTGGCTCGTCGAAATCCGAGCGCACCCGGGCCGCCGGCTTCTGTTCCTCGCGAGCCGGCACCACCAGACCATTGGGCAGGATCGTCGTCCCCGGCTTGGGCAGGGGTTTGGGAGTGGTCGCCGGGCCCTGACCCTGGCCCTGCGGCTGCAGGGCCGTCAGCACGAATGCCAATTCGAGGATCACGCCCATCGCATCGGCAGGATCCGGGCGCTGGCTCAAGCCCGCCCCGCGGCGGATGCTTCCCCCATGCGCACGACCGGCCTGCTGCTCCTGCTGTTCCTGGGTGCGTGCGCGGCCGGCCCGGACGCGCCGGTCCAGCCATCCGGCGCCGCACCCGGCAACCGCAAGGTGGTCGAACTCCCGCCTGGCACGATCCTGCGCCTGACCCCCGCCGAGGTCACGGCCCACGCCAAGGCTGCGGACGCTTCGGCCGATGGCGACGAGCTCGGCAAGGTCTACCTCGACGCCCTGTGGCGCGAGGCGCTGCGCCAGAGCAACCACTTCGACGTCGCCGCCGGGGTCGAGGATTGTGCGGCCGAGCACGCAGTCGCCCTGCACTACGATGGCATCGCCCGCCACCTCGCGACCTCCCTGCTGCGCGGCGGCCGGATCCTCGCGCCTCTCGCCAGCGAGACCGTGACCAAGGACCAGCTGCCGCAGGCGATCGATCGCCTCGCGCTGGCGACCCGCGCCGCCCTGGGCGAGGACCTGCAGCGGACCCAACCAGCCGTGTCCTGCGTCGCGGTGCTCGCGCGCGATCCCCAGGCAGTCCGCTTCCACGAGCGGGCGCTGCGTGAAGGGTCGCGCGGGGAGACCGGCCTCGCACTGCAGATGCTGCGCCGGGCGCGGGGCATCGACCCGGGTTCGCCCCTGCTCGCGGCCACCTTCGCGGCGATCGCCCTCGACCAGGGCCGCACCGAGGAGGCCGAACGGACCGCGCGCCAGGCCCTCGAGGTCGATAGCCGCCTGACGCCCACGGTCAAGCACCGGCTCGCGCGCACGATCCTGCGCGCTGCCGGCAAGGACCAGGAACTGCTCGCCCTCGCCGACGTGACGCTCGTCGAGCGCCCGCACGACCCGCAGGTCCTCTATTCCCGCGCGCTCGCGCTCAACTTCCTGTCCCGCTTCCCCGAGTCGGTCGTCCTGCTGCGCCGTCTCGCCGTGCGCTGGCCATACAACGCCGCCGCCACCTGGCACCTCGCGCACGCAGAACTCGCGGCCGGCGATGCCGAGGCCGCATTGCGCGCGATCGAGCAGGCGGAGAAGCGGCTGCGTCCCGAACACACACTGCGCCCGAAGGCCATGGCCTTGTTCCAGCTTGGACGCCTCGACGAGCTCGGCCGCCTGCTCGAGGACGCGGCCGCAAAGCTCCCCGATGCAGGCGCCGCGGACGCGGGTGACGCCCGCGAGCACGTGCTGCTGCGCATGCGCACGTCGCTCGCGCTCTTGCGCGGCGACCGCCCTCGCGCCGCCGAGCTGCTGCTCGAAGACCTCGAGTGGCTGCGCCGGCGCCCCTCGCAGCTCGAGGCGCATGCCCAGGATCTCGCCGAGGCCGCAGAGGTGCTCGTGCGCCTCGGCCGGGCGGCCGACCTGCGGGCGCGACTGCACGCGTTCGACGCCATCTCACCCCTGCCGCCGATCGTCGCCTCGGCCCTGACCTACGCCGGCGGCCTCGTGCAACTCGCCCTCGACCCCGAACCGCCGAGCACCGCCGAGGCCTCGCTGCGCGCCGCGGGCCTGGTCGGTTGGAGCGGCGCACTGCGGGCCACCGTCCTGCACCGCGAGGGCGCGCTGCAGGCCGAGGCCGATGCCTGGACCGAAGTCGTGCAGGCCACGGACAGCGCGCTCGCCCGCGCGGCGTTGGCGCGCGTGTTACGCAGCGCCGGCCAGGAACAGCAGGCGCAGAACCTGCTGACCGACCTGCGCCAACGGCTGCATGCGATCCAGCTGCGGGCGCCGGGCGCGCACCCGCTCTTGAGCCCCGCACGGGCTCTGGCCTGGCTCGCCACGCACTAACCGCGCAACAGCAGGGTACAGCGCGCCGCCTCCCGCATCCCCGCCCGCTCGTAGGCAGCCCGCGCACTCGCATTGGTCGCCGCCACGTGCAGACACACGGTCGGCAGACCGCGACCGACTTCGCGGCCGATCGTGGCGACAAGGCCCGCAGCGAGACCCTGGCCGCGCGCCTCCGCGAACGTGAACACGCCCTCGAGCACGAGCCCCGCCGCCCCCTGGCTGCCGATGTCGAGCTTGGACAACGGCCGGCCGATCGGACCGAGCACGTGCGTGGAGCCCTCGAGGATGCGTCCGAGCAGCGCCTCCTTGAGCCAGGCCCGATTCACGCGCCGGGCCTCGACCTGCAGGTCGGATTCGTTGAGACGCAGCGCGGCGTCCACGAGCGCGCCGAGATCGGCGCGCTCGGCGCGGCGGATGTCGTCGCGCACGAGGGCCGCCGGCATGTCGTCCGGCGCCGCCGCGTAGTAGACCTGCTCCCGGTGCACGAGCGGACGCACCGCCTCGCGCACGGCGAGCGCCTTCACCACGGCGGGCCGGCCGAGCACGATGCGCCACGACCAGAGGCACTTGCCGATCGCATCGGCCACCGCGTCGGGCGGCAGTGGTTCGCGTTCGATGACGACGAGGTTGCCCCGGCCGCCGAACCAGCACAGCCCGACGAGCTGCTCTTGGCCCCAGAGCGCGAGCACCTCGGCCGCATCCGTCCCCGCGGAATCCGGAGCCTGCAGGTGGTTGGTCACGTAGACGCCGTGCACGCCGGCGCTGCTGGCGAGTACGAGCGCCGCGTCGCGATCCCACGGGAGCAGCGGGCGGGCCTGGAAGGTGCGGGTGCCGGTCACGGTCTCAAGATTCCATGGTGACGCGCCGATGAGCAACGGTGTCGAGGACACCGGCAATGGATCGAAACACGACACTCTCCGCTCTGCTCGAGAAAGTCTCCGACGACCCGTGGTCGCTGACCACCCACGAGCGCGTGCGCCTGCTGCAGGCGCTGCAGGGGGCACAGCAGCGCTGGCTGCCACGGCTCGCGGCCCTCGTCGAGCCACCGGCGCCGGAATCGGCGTTCCCCGCTTTCCTGCTCGAGGTCGGGCCCTACGCGCGCCTCAACGCGACGATCGGCCTCGCGCAGTCACAGCTCGAACTCGATCCCCTGACGCGCGACGAGCTGCAGCACTTCGTGGACCACTTCCGCGGCTGGCTCGACGCGGCCGGGAATGATCTCCGGGCGCTGCTGCCCGAAAAGGTAGCTTTGGTCGAATGAGCGAGAAGCTCGCGCCGTGGGCAACCCTGGCTGCCCGTCTGACCCTGGCCACGAACCTCGTCTACTACGGTTTGCGGAACACGACCGGCATGTTCCACGGACCCGGCCTCAAAGGCTTCACCCAGATGCTCGAGGGCCTGGGCGTCGCGGGCGCCCATCTCGCGGGACCCGTGTTCGCCTTCGGGGGCATGCTCGGCGGCATCGCGCTCGCGGTCGGGTTCCTGTTCAAGACCGTGTGCTGGAGCCACATCGTCGTACTCGGCGGCGCGATCTGGTTCGTGCAGCGCTGGTCCTACGGCGTGCACAGCCAGGGTTGTGAGTACTCGATCGCGTTGATCGCGCTCAGCCTGCTCGTCATCGTCCACGGCCCCGGGCCGTACGCGTTCCGGCTCGAGAAGCAGAAGCAGAAGTAGGCGCTGGCCGCGCTCAGCCGCGGGATTCTGCCGGCGCCATCTGCTCGGCGGAGAGCACGTCGTAGAGCTCCGCGAGCGGGATCAGGCCCTGCCCCACGAGCTGCAGCGCGCTCTCGCGCAAGGACGACAGGCCCTGGCAGCCCGCGATCTCGCGCACTTCGTCGAGCACCGCCCGGCGCGAGATCGCCTTGCGGATCGTCGGCCCTACCTGCAGGAACTCGACCACGGCGATCCGGCCGCGCGTGCCGCTGCCGCTGCAACGGGCACAACCGCGGCCCGCAAAACACGCGAAGTCCACCGGCGCACCGTGCGGGAACAGCTCTGCGAGCAGCGCCGGATCGGGATTTGCCGGCGCCTTGCACGTGGCGCAGATCCGGCGCGCGAGGCGCTGGGACATCACCGCCGTGAGCTCACTGGCGATCGAGTTCGGGTGCATGCCGAGATCCGACAGACGCTGCACGGCGTCCACGGTGTCGTTGCAGTGCAGCGTGGACAGCACGAGGTGCCCGGTCTGCGAGGCGCGGATCGCCTCGAGGGCGGTCTCGGCGTCGCGGATCTCGCCCACCAGGATCACGTCCGGATCCTCGCGCACGAACGCGCGCACGGCGTCGGCGAAGTGGAAGCCGACTGCCGGGTTGATCATGGTCTGCTGCACCCGCGGGATCTCGTACTCGATCGGATCCTCGACCGTGATCACCTTGCGCGTGGGATCGGTGGCCAGCGTCTGCAGACCGGCGTAGAGCGTCGTCGACTTGCCCGAGCCGGTCGGTCCCACGACGAGCACGAGGCCGTGCGGGTTCTGCAGCAGCCGGCGGTAGCGCTCGGCGACCGCTTGCGGGAAGCCGAGGCCCTCGATGCTCGGTGGCTTGTGGTTCTGCGGCAGCATGCGCAGGATCACGTGTTCCCCGTGCAGCGACGGCTGCGTCTGCGCGCGCAGGTCGAACACCCGGCCACCCGCGCGGCGGTGGAAGCGTCCGCTCTGCGGCGCCCGGCGCTCGGCGATGTCCATCCCGGAGGCGATCTTGAGCACGTTCACGAGCGCGACGAACTCGGCCGCGGAGAGGTGGTAGCGGTCGATGTCGCGCAGGCTGCCGTCGATGCGGAAGCGCACCCGGGCGCCGGACTCGTAGAACTCGAGATGGACGTCGCTCGCCCGCTCGGCGGCGGAGTCCTGCAGCAGGGCGTCGAGCGTGTTGGTGGCCCGCGAGGATTCCTCGCTCTGCAACGCCGGCCCCGGTGCCTCGGCGCGCGGCGGCTCCTCGACCTTCGGCGCCGGGGCCACGAGGCCGAGCTCGATGGCCGTCCGCATGCGCTGCAGGTCGGTCGGCGTCGTCAACTGGACGACGACCTCGGCGCCTTCGAATGCCCCCTGCAGCTCCCAGAGCGGCAGCTCGAGGTTCGGGGTGACGACGTAGACCCGCGTCTTGTCGCGGCGCACGGGGATGAAGCGGTAGTGATCCAGGTACTTCCGCGGCAGCTGCTGCACGACCTCGGGGTCGAGGCTGGCGAGCACGTCCCGCGTCTCGGCGAAGTCCATGCCGCGCTGCTCCGCGAGCGCCCGGTAGAGGTCCTCTTCGCGGATCGCACCGCTGGCCAGCAGTTCGGCGCCGAGGTTGCGCCGGTTCTGGCGCGCGAGCCGGGCCGCTTCGTCGATCTGTTCGTAGAGCACGACGCCGGCGGCCACGAGCAGATCGCCGAGCGGCAACAGGAAGCGCGGGAACTCCAGCGGTTCGGTCGTGACCACGCCCTCGCTGCTGCTCGCCACGCGCACGGCGCGGCGCGGGGGCATCGCATCGTCCGCGCACACGAGCGCCCGTCCGCCCGGAGCGAGGTGCGCGAGGAGGGTCGGCGCCAACTCGTGCGCCGGCGGCGCGAGCTGCAGGATCGCGTCGACCTGGCCGACGCCGGGCACGCCCGAACCGACCGAACCGTGCACGACCGCGAGGTTCGGACATTCCGTGCTGCCGGCGCCGATCTGCCGCTCGAGGCTCGCCACGCGCGCGCGGTCGGGTTCGAGCACCCAGACGCGGGCGACCAGCTTGCCGAGGACCGATGGGACGTAGCCGCTGCTCGCGCCGATCACCAGCAGGCGGGACGCCTGGCCGAGGCCGAGTTCCTCGACGAACCTGGAGAGGGCGTCGGGTGGCAGCTCGTGCGCGAACTGCTCCTTGCTCAGGAAGCGCTGCCGCGGCACGGCCGCCAACGCGTCCTGGAGCCTGGGATCACGCGGCCGCTTGACAGTGGGCTCTGGCGGCTTGGTGGCGGTCGTGCTCACAGACCCTTGCATCGGCCAGAGAGGTGGAAGGAGTTGGACAGCGCGCGGATTGCCGCATGCCGTTGGCGCTTCCGCGCGGCCCACATCGCGGCAGCTGGCAATTGCGGGCCCGCAGGCGGCGTTGCACGCTGCACGCCATGGCCGACCCGCATCCTGTCCACCCGCAGACCTCTTCGATCTCCGAAGGTTTCGATCCGCGGCTCTCGGTGATGGCGGTCCGGCCGCCGATCTACCCGGTGTCGACGTTCTCGTTCCAGTCGGCCGAGCAGGCAAGGCACTGGTTCGAGCTCGCGCTCGGCAAGACCGAGAAACTGCCGGGTGAAACCGTCGGCCTGATCTATGCACGGCTCAACCACCCGAACGCCGAAATGTTCGAGGACGCGCTCGCGGCGGTCAAGAAGGGCGCGCGCGGCGCGGCCGCGTTCACCAGCGGCATGGCGGCGATCACGACCGCGATCCTGACGCTCGCGCGTCCGGGCAACCGGCTCCTCTACCAGCGCCCGGTCTATGGCGGCACCGACCACTTCTTCCGCCACATGCTGCCCGAGTTCCAGATCCAGGCGATCGCGGTCGCCGAGGACGGCTGGCGGGACGCACTGACCGCGCATGCGCGGGAACTCGCGCTCGTCTACCTCGAGACGCCGGCCAACCCCACGCTGCGCATGACCGACCTGCGCGCGACCGCGGCGCTGGTGCGCGAGCTGATCCCGCACCGCAAGGTGCCGATCCTCGTGGACAACACCTTCCTCGGCCCGGTGTTCCAGTCACCGCTGCTGCACGGCGCCGATCTCGCGATCTACTCGGCGACCAAGTTCCTCGGCGGCCACTCCGACCTCGTCGCCGGCGCGGTCGCGAGCCCGGACCAGGATCTGCTCGCGAGGCTCAAGGCGACGCGCGCGTTCCTCGGCACGATCTGCGAGCCCTTCACCGCCTGGATGCTGCAGCGCAGCATGGCGACTCTCTGGCTGCGGATGGTCAAGCAGAGCAAGAACGCGCGCCGGATCGTCGACGTGCTCAGGTCCCATGCCGCCGTCGAGCGCGTGCACTACCCGACGCTGTTCCAGGGCGACCAGGCGCGCATCTTCCACCAGCAGTGCTCGGCGCCCGGCTCGATGATCGCAGTCGAGTTGCGCGGTGGGCGCGCGGCGGCGTTCCGCTTCCTCGACGCGCTGAAGATCTGCAAGCTCGCGGTCTCCCTCGGCGGCGTCGAGTCCCTGGCCTGCCACCCGCGCACGACGACCGCCTCGGAGATGAGCGACGAGGACCTGCGGATCGGCGGTGTGACCGAGGGACTCGTGCGCCTCTCGATCGGCGTGGAGTACTGGCGGGACCTGGCGGAGGAGTTCACGCAGGCGCTGGATACGGCGCTGCAGGCCTAGCCGGCGCTGCCTACCCGCGCCGCCAACGCGGGGCGAGGAGCGTCGCGTTCCAGGCGGCATAGTCCGCTTCCAGCGCGGTGACGCGCTCGGGTGCCGCGGCGGACAGGTCCGTGGTCTCGCCGGGATCCCGCGCCAGGTCGAAGAGCTGCGCCTCCCCGTCGCGAGTCTGCAGCAGCTTCCAGTCTCCCACGCGCACGGCGCGCTGCTCGCCGAAGCGCCAGAACAGGCGCTCGTGCGGCCGCCCGGTCCGCTCGCCGCGCAGGAACGGCACGAGGTCGACGCCGTCGAGGCATTCCGGCAGCGGCGCTCCCGCTGCCGCCAGAAAGGTCGGCAGCACGTCGAGCGCGCTGACCGGCGCCGCGAACACCTTGCCGCCCGGAATGCGGGCCGGCCAATGCACGAGGAACGGCACGCGCACGCCGCCCTCCCAGACCGTGGCCTTCGTCCCGCGCAGCGGCCCGTTGCCCGAGGTCGTCGAGGGGGTCGGGCCGCCGTTGTCGGACAAGAACACGAGCAGCGTGTTCTCCAGCAGCCCGTGCGTCTGCAGTTCCTTGCGGATCGTGCCCACCGCGTCGTCGAGCGCCGCGAGCATGGCCGCGAACGTGCGCCGCTCGGGGTCCGCGATCGCCGCGAAGCGCTGCAGGTACTGGGGCGGTGCCTGCAGGGGCGCGTGCACGGCGTTGAACGGCACGTAGAGACAGAACGGCGTCTGCGCATGCCGGGCGATGAACGCGCCCGCCTCGCGCGCGAACGCCACGGTCAGGTAGGCGCCCGTGTCGACCGGCGTGGTGCCCTGCAGGATCGGGTTGCCGCCGCTGCGCGCCGCGTTGGCCCGGTAGGGGTGCGCGCCGGCCAGGAAGCCGTAGAACTCGGCGAAACCGCGCTCGGTCGGGCGCAGGCCTTCGCGGTAGCCGAGATGCCACTTGCCGACCATCCCGGTCGCATGGCCGAGCGCCGCGAAGCGCTCGCCGAGCGTGAGCTCGGTCTTCGGCAGGCCGAAGTCGGCTGGCGCGCGCGCTTCCGGACCGGGGTTGAACTCGAAGCCGAAGCGCTGCTGGTACCTGCCGGTCAGCAGTGCGGCGCGCGTCGGCGCGCACACCGGGCAGGTCACGTAACCCTGGGTCATCCGTACGCCCCCGGCGGCGAGCGCATCGAGATGCGGCGTGGGGATCTGCTTGCCGCCGTAGCAGCCGAGTTCGCCATAGCCGAGATCGTCGGCGACGATCAGCACGAGGTTGGGCCGCGCCGGGGCCGTGGTGGTCCTGCTGGCCGGCCTGCTGGCCTCCTGCTGGGCAGAGAGCGGCAGCGCGCACAGGATCGCGAGCAGGAGGCGCATACCCCGGGATCCTAGACGCGCGAAGCCCGTCGCGGGAGCGACCGACTCAGTCCGCGGGGATCAACGCCCGCAGCTCGGCGAGCCGCTGGGGTCGCTCGCGCGCGAACTTCGTGATCCCGGCCAGCAGTGCGTCCGCGTCGAGGTGCGCCTCGGCGACGATCTCCTCGAGCGAACCGCCGGTGCGCCAGCGGTCGTCCCAGTCCGGCGTCAACGCGTAGCGCTCGGCCAGCCGCGTCGGCATCCAGTCGCGCAACAGCGCGCGGCCCTGGTTCGCACAGACCATCGAGTCCATGAACTCGGCCGCCGGCAGCACCCGGTCCTGGTAGCTCTTGTCCTGCAGGCGGAAGAGCTCGTGGCTGACCGCGCAGACGATCTTCAGGTTGGGACCCTGCTCGCGCAGCCTGGGCAGCAGCTTGACGAGGTTGCTGACCACCGAAGTCCCCTGCGCGATCACGACGCCCGCCTTCGGCTTGCCGGGCGTCCAGTCCTTGAGCAGATAGGCGCCGCGGCTGGCCAGCATGTGGCTCTCGATGCCGAGCTTCTCGCGGTCGGGCACTTCGACGGGCGGCCGCGTGAGGTGCAGCGCGATGATCGGCGCCTTGGTGCGCAGCGCCGCGGCCAGGGCCGGCACCACGTCGTTCGCCTCCCACGGATGCAGGTTGATCGTGCGCCCCTGAGGGAAGAGCTGCGTGACCCCCGGCGAGAAGATGCCGAAGTGCGTGCGGCTGTCCTCGGCCGTCTCGGGACCGGAGTGGCCCGCGACCCAGATGATCTTGCCGGTCTTCAGCGGGCAGTCCTGCGCGAGCTGCGAGAACAGGCGCATCATCCCGTACTTCAGGTACGAGAACGAACCGTAGGTCGAGCAGGCCGCGAGGAAGCCGCTGAACATGTGCTCGGGATCGCGCGCGAAGTTCACGCTGGCGAGGCCCGCGCAGATCCCGGCGTTCGTGAACTCGGTGATCTGCTGCGGCAAGAGCGCGCCGTGCGGGTTCTTGTCGCGGTGGTACCAGCCGCTGCCCTTCTTGCCGTCGAAGTCCTTCATGAACCCGGCGATGTTCGTGCTCTCGGCGAGGTCGGCCGCCATCGCGATCACCAACGGCCGGCCGTACTTCTCGAGCGCCCTGGCGTTCAGGTAGGCGCCGTAGTCGCCGAAAGCCTTGCGGTTGGGCACCTTCTGTCCGGGCGGCGTGAACAGCGACTTCGGCAGGCGTTCGAGGTCGGTGAACTCGGGATCGGCCAGCAGGTCGACGTCGCGCGCGACCTTCAGGCCCGGCAGGGTCTCGGGCACCGAGTCGCCGACCGCGACCAGGCGGTCGGTGATGAACTCGATCGCCGCGCGATTCCGCGCCATGACCTCGAGCACGACGTCGAGCTGCGCGCGCGCCTGGGCGTAGGCGACCTTCGCGTCGTTGGTGTCGGGTGCGCCCTGGTCCGGGAAGGCGACGCCGTACTGGTCGGCGAAGAGCTTGCGCAGCGCCCAGAAGTTCTCGCTGTTGCGCTTGTGCGGCGTGCCGTGCGACTTGTGCCCGGTCACGAGGTAGCCGCGGCCCTTCGTGGTCTTGAACCAGCCGGCGCGCGGCGCGTTCTGCGGGTTCGGCCCCCAGATCAGTTCGTGGATCGTCGGGATCACGGTCTCCCAGGCGCTGCCGTTCTCGGTGCCGACGACGCGGAAGCCGTAGGGTTCGAACCAGTCCTTCGGCGTGCCATGCACGACCGAGGTGACCGGGTTCTCGTCGATGCCCCACTCGTTCCAGTCGAGCATGTAGACGAGGTTCGACAGGCCGAGGCCATAGGCGCTGTTCTTGGTCTCGTGGTGGGCGCCGGCCGTGTGCCCGCCCTCGCCCTCGAACGCGAAGACCTTGACCTCGGGCGCGCCGGCGAGCTTGAGCGCGAGCGCCTCGCCCGCGGCGGCCGGGGCGCCGTGCCCCGAGGGACCGGTGTTGAACTTCACGAAGAGCGTCTTGCCCTCCATCTCGACGTGGCCGGGCAGGCCCTTGTTGCGGCGCAGCTGCAGCAGATCCTCGGTCAGCAGCGTGCGTTCCTTGCCGCCGGCGATCGCATAGCGCGCATCCCCGGTCCAGCGCGCGCGCAGCGTCATCGCCTCGTGGTAGAACGCGAGCGTCGCGTAGACCAACGGCGCGCAGTGGCCCGCGATCAGCACGAAGCGGTCGCCGAAGGCCTTCTCCGGGTGCCGGATGTCGAAGCGCATCGCCCCGGTCAGGGTCACCCCCACCAGCTGGTGCACCTTCGAGCGTGAACCGCCCGGGTGGCCCGACTGCCGGTGGTTCAGCATGATGTCGATGAACTGGTCGATGCAGTCGGCGGCGAACTGGTAGTGCGGGAATTCCTTGCGGAGGTCGTCGAGGCGAGGAGCGGGCATAGGCGACACGAAATCGGAATCGGAATCGGGATCGGGATCGGAATCGGGGACGGGAGCCGGGTTCCGGAACGGGGCGAGCGAAGCCGCGAAGGCTATCTGCCGGGGGGTGTCAGGTCGATCGTGTGGGTCTTGCCGGGCATGACCTCGAAGATGTCGGAGGACACGACGACCTGGCTGGACGGCTCGCGGGACCCGAGGTCCACGCGGTGGCCGCCCGGAGGAACCCCCACGAAGCG
>CAZSKV010000745.1:0-4993 GCA_964607495.1 uncultured candidatus Brocadiaceae bacterium | reverse complement strand
CGAACACCCGGAAGCCGCGCTCCGCCCCCCACTCCATGATCCTGCAGTAGATGAAGTCCATCACGCCCGTGCGATGCTGGTCCTCGCGCGAGCCCGAGTAGTAGGCGTAGATCGTGTCTCCGTGCAGGAAGCTCAGGACGGCGGCCAGCGGCTCGCCGCCCGGCAGGTGCGCCTCGTGCACGACCACGGCCCGCCCGAACTCGTCGGCGAGCGCGCGGAACCAGCGCCGCGGCAGGGACGGCGAACCGAGCCGGCGCTTGTTGCGCGCGAAGAGATCGAAGAGCACATCGAGGTCCTGCGTCTCGCGGCAGCCGATGCCGAACTTGTCGCGGGCGCGGCGGACCTCGGCGCGGGCCTTCTTGGGGATCGCCGGCAGGATCGCCTGGGGATCCTCGGGCAGGACCTTGCGGAACGTCACGTAGAGCTCGCTGCGCTCCCGCGCGCAGCCCGCGGTCTGCGTGCGCAGGCTCTCGAGGTGCCGGAGCTCGACATAGCCGACCCCGAGCCGGCGACCCAGTTGCGCCGCCGCGTCGAGCAGCAGCCGCTCTTCGGCCTCGCCATTCGCGAGGATCCCGCCATAGACCGCGTACGGCGAAGAGATCAGCTGCCGGCCCAGGAACGGACTGCGCACGCGGAACAACGGCAGCACGCCGCGGACCTCGCGGCCGGACTCGACCAGCAGGCAGTGCGGCTCGTGCCGGAACGTGTCCTCGACCACCTTCCGCCACCCGCTGCGATGGAACGGCGTGCCCTGTCCGTGCGCGCGCACGTAGGCATCCCAGCGGGCGTCCTCGCCCGGCAGGATCTCGCGCACCTGGGCCGGTCCGGCGGCGGCCGCGGTGCGCGGCGGCGCCGCCACCCCCTGGTCGGTGCGTGGCGGCTCGTCCTCGACCTGGTAGTCGCGCAGGTTCGGCGCGTGCGTGAAGATGATGATCTCGCCGACCAGGCCGAAGCCGATCAGCTGCACGCCGAACGCCAGGCCGAGCACGCCGAACATGAACTGCACGGAGGTCGAGAGACCGCCTTCGCCGGAGAGCTTGATCCAGAGGGGGTAGATGCAGAGCGCGATCCCGAGCAGGATCGACGCGAAGCCGAGCATCCCGAAGAAGCGCAGCGGCTTCTGCGTGAAGCGGGTCAGGAACGTGATCGCGACCACGTCCAGCACGCGCCGCGCATAGACGCCCAGGCCGTAGAACCCGGAGCGCCCGCGCTCCTCGCGGTGGCGGACCTTGATCTCGACCACCTGGAAGCCCTGCCGCTGCGCGAGCACCGGCAGGAACCGGTAGAGATCGCCGTAGACGTTGACCTCGCTCAGCACGTGGCGCCTGAGTCCGCGCAGCGAGGAGTTCAGGTCGTGGAACTTGACGCCCAGGACCGTGCGCAGGCACCAGTTGAAGAGTCGCGACTGCAGCTGGTTCAGCCACGGGTCGACGCGTGGATGGCGCCAGGTCGCGACGCAGTCCGCGCCGCGCTCGAGGGTCTGCACGATCTTCACCAGGTCCTCGGGCTCGGCCTGCAGGTACTGCGGCGCGTTGACGATGAACTCACCGGCACTGCGCTCGACACCCGCCGACAGTGCGATCGACTCGCCGAGGCCGGTGCCCTGCAGGCGCACGATCTGCACCGGCTGCGTCTCGGCCAACCGCTCGAGCACCGCGGCGACGCCGCCGCGCACGCCATCGAGCACGAACACGAACTCGTGCGGATAGGACGCGGCCGTCAGCGTCTGCCCGTAGGCGTGCACGAGCTCGGCGACCGGGGCATCGGCGTGCGTGACCGGGATCACCACGGATACCCGCGGCAGCGGTCCCGCCCCGGGAGCGCGCGCGGCCGCCCCGGCAGGCACGGCGACTTCCGTCATTGCACAGCCTCCCGTGCGGTGCGGGCCACGCGCCGCTCGAAGAAGCGCGACGCGCGCAACTGCAGCTCGGCCAGGAACCCGAGCAGGAACACGTTCAAGCCGACCATCAGCGTCGCGGTGCCGGCCGTGAGCCAGAGCAACGACATCTGCTCGAGGTCGCCGAGCACGCGCTCGGCGACGCCGAACACGAACACGCTGGCCCCGAAGAGCGCGAGCGGCATCGAGAGCATCGTGAACCAGCGGATCGGGTGCGCCGCGAACTCGGTCAGCATCTTGATGACGATCAGATCGACGAGCACGCGAAAGATCCGCGACAGACCGTACTTCGACTGCCCGAAGCGCCGGGCGTGGTGGCGCACCGGGAGCTCCGCGACGCGCGCCCCGAGACCGACTGCCAGCGCCGCGATGAACCGGTGCATGTCCGAGTAGAGGTGCATGCTGCGCACGACCCAGCCGCGGTAGGCCTTGAGCGAGCAGCCGGTGTCGTGGATCGGCACCTTGGTGACCCACTGGATCAGCCGGTTCGCGATCCGGCTCGGCAGGAGTCGCGTCGCGAACCGGTCCTTCCGGTGCCGGCGCCAGCCGCACACGATGTCGGACCCGGCCTGCAGGCGCTCGAGCAGCCGCGGAATGTCGGCGGGGTCGTTCTGCAGGTCGCCGTCCATGCTGATCACGTACTCGCCGCGCGCCCGCTCGAAGCCGGCGGCCATCGCCGCGGTCTGCCCATGGTTGCGCCGGAACAACACCGGCCGCAGGTGCAGATCGGCCGCGGCGAGTTCGCGCAGGATCGCGCGGGTGCCATCGGTGCTGCCGTCGTCGACGATCAGGATCTCGTAGGTGAGGCCGAGGTCGGCGAGCGCATGGGTCAGCGCTTCGTGCAGGGCCCGCACATTGCCGGCCTCGTTGAACACGGGCACGACGACGCTGATCGCAGGGCTCGGCCCCGAAGGGTCGCTCATCGCCGGCAACATACGCAACGGCGCATGGCTTTGCCGCACCGGGCCAGCAGGAAACGCGCGGTCGTCCCGCGCCGGCGCGACCGGCGGCGGCTCGCTGTCCCCGGCCGTGCTCATTCGAATCGCAGCGCGAGCAGCGCGAGGACGGCCAGGAAGAACGCGGCCCAGAGCACGAGCACGACCCGCCAGCCGTTCCAGAAGCGCCGCCGCCATGCGCCAGGTCCCGCGTGCAGGTTCGCGAGCACCGTGCCGAGCTCGCGGTCGGCGGCCGCCAGGTCGCCACGCCGCAACGCGCGCTCGGCCGCGTGGACGCGCCCCGGCAGACGATCGAGGAGCGGGGCGCCGGCAGCCAGCAGGTCGCGCACGGTCGGGCCCTTGCACTCGCGCACGAGACGGACCAGGTGCTGTTCGCTCGCGGGTCCGGTGGGGCGCGGCAGCGGCGGCAGCACGCGCAGATCCGGCCGTGACGCACCACCACAGAACGTGCAGGGCGCGCTGGTCACGAAGTTCCCACAGCGTGGGCACGGCGCGCGCTTTCCCTGCTCGATCTCGGCCATCGCCACTCCCTATCGGCGATCCGTGGCCTCGGCAGAAAGCCCCACGCGGCGCTACGCTCCGGCGCCCGCCTGGCCGCACACTCCTGATGACCTCGCCGCCTCCGATCGCGCTCCTGGGCTCGCCGGCAGCCGACTTCCTCGCGCGGCTGCAGGCAGCCGCCGGCACCGGCCGCCTCACGCGCTTCGCGAGCGCGACCGAGGATGCGCGGGCGATCGTCGCCCTCGCCCCCGGCCACCTCGTGTTGCACGATCCGACAGGCAGTGGCGAAGAAGCCGGCGCCCTGCGCGTGCTGCGCGACCTGCTGCCGGCCTGCCTGTTCGTGATCACTGCGGGCGAAGCGGCCGCAGCCGGCCTCGAGCCGCTGCGCGCGGCCTTGCGCGCCCGTTTCGTCGCGGCCCCCGGCAAGCCGGCGGAATGGCAGCAGCTGTTCGCGCCCGGTGCGTCCCGCGACATCGATCTGGCCTGTGAACTCGCGCGCGCCCTCAGCGACGAGATCAACAACCCGCTGCTCTTCGTGGCCGGTCACGTGCAGCTGCTGCGCCAGTCGCTCGACGCGGACCGCGAGCGCGACCTGCTGGCCCGCCTGGTCCCGATCGCGCAGAACCTGCAACGCATCGAGGCCACGATGGCGCGCGTCCGGCTGCTCGTGAAGGCCACCACGGCGCGCGCCAGCACCCAGCCGGTGATGCTCGCCCCGCTGCTGCTGCAGGCCGCGGGCACCGCCGTGCGCCCGCTGGTGCCGGCCGAACTCGCCACCGCCACGACGCCCGGCGATCCGGCGCTGGTGCAGGCGATCGTCGAGCACCTCGCGAGCAGTGGCCTGACGCTCGCCGCCCCAGGCACCCAACCGACGCTCGCGCTGGTGGCGAGACGCGAGGGCTTGCGGCTGCGCCTCGAGCTCACGCCGCCGCCGGGCAGCGAGGCGCTGCTGCCCCGCGATTTCGAACCGTACGAACTGCACCGGCTGCTGCGCGCGTCGGGCGTGCAGTTGAGCCTGCTGGTCGTGCAGGCGGTCGCCCAGGCGCTCGGTGGCGCTGCGCGCGGCAGGGCCCGCCCGGACGGGAGGGTGGTGGTCGAAGTGGACCTGCGGGCGTAGCCGGCGCCGGGGGCCCATGGGCGCGCTTCCGCGCCCACCCCCTTCCTGCCGATAACAGACCCCTGGGACCGATCCCCCTGCCATGACCCGAGTTCTCCTCGCCGACCCGGACGCCAGCACGCTGCGCGCGATGCAGGCCCTGTGCCAACGCCGGGGCTACGCCCTCGATCACGCCGCAGACGGCACCCGGCTGCTGCGGCTGCTCGCAGCCGGGGAGTTCGATCTGGTGGCGCTCGAGCAACGGCTGCCCGGGCGCGACGGCCTGCAGGTGCTGCAGGACTTGCGCCGGACCCACCCGCACGCCGCGGTGATCCTGCTCTCGGCGTTCGGGACGGTCGAGGACGCGGTCAGCGCGATGCGCGAGGGCGCCGCCGACTACCTGAGCAAGCCCTTCAGCGAGCCCGAGATCGAACTCGCGGTGGAACGGGCGCTCGAGCAGAGCCGGCTCGTGCAGGAGAACGAGACCCTGCGCGAGGCGCTCGACGATCGGCTGCGGATCGACAACGTGATCGCGACCGATCC
>CAZSKV010000744.1:0-1940 GCA_964607495.1 uncultured candidatus Brocadiaceae bacterium | reverse complement strand
AGGCCAGGTGGTCGCCGCACTGCCGATCCACGGCGCATACGCGGAGTTCGTCTGCCTGCTCGCGCGCGAACTCGTTCCGGTGCCGTCCGGGTTGGACGCCGCGGAAGCCGTGAGCCTCGTGCTGAACTACGTGACGGCGTACCAGATGCTGCATCGTTCGGCCAAGGTGCGACGCGGCCAGCGCGTGCTGATCCACGGTGCGGCAGGCGGAGTCGGCACGGCGCTGCTGCAGCTCGGACGCCTCGTCGGACTGGAGATGTACGGCACCTGTTCCGCGCCAGGGGCGGCGGCGGTTTCCAGCCTCGGTGGCGTCCCGATCGACTACCGGCAGCTCGACTTCGAGCAGGAGATCCACCGCCTGACGGGCGATGGCGTGGACGCGGTCTTCGACGGGATCGGCGGCACCCACATCTGGCGGTCCCGCAAGGCGCTGCGTCCCGGCGGGAGGGTCGTGGCCTATGGTCTCACCGCCTCTCTGCACGGAGGCCGCCTGGCTTCAGGTCGTGCGGGACGCCGCAATCGCCTGCACGGGATCCCGATCTTCGGGCTGTACATCCTGGGCGGACTGCTGTTGCCGGGACGCAGGCGCGTGGTCCCCTACAGCATCCAGTGGCTCAAGCGCCTGAAGCCCGCGCTGTTCCGGGAGGACCTGATAACCCTGCTCCGCCTCCTCGAAGAACAGAAGATCAAGCCTCTGATCGCGCGCCGATTCCCTCTTGCCGCGGCAAGGCAGGCGCACGAGCTGCTCGGGATGGGAGGCGTGACCGGCAAGATCGTGCTCGTGCGCGCCGACACGTCGCCCGGGTCCGGGGCGGCGTGATCTCGCCGGTCGGAGTCGGCGCGCTGCCGCGGCTCCATGGTCCGCCGCCTTGCCGGCTCACTGCCCCCGGTCGAGCTGCGTGCGCACCGAGTCCAGCATCCGACCGAGCACGTCCCGTCTGGATTCGGCGTGCAGCGTCGCGAGCACGGACTCCTTGGCCGCACTCGGAGCTGTGCCGGCGCGCCAGTCCTCGACTCCGGCCATCGCGTAGACGTGGCCGTTGCGGACGTCGACCAGGGCCATGCCGCCGACTGTCCCGGTCTCGACGTCAGAGCCGGGAAGGATGAAGGCCGGCAGCAGCGCGAGGTTCAGGACCGCGAGCGCGTTCGGCCGGTATGCCTCGCTGCCGTTCAGGCCGTAGACGAGCAGCAGGTCGGCGTGGGTGCGTGCCGCTTCGAGCCGCAGCTGGTTGAGGTTCGGGCTCTGGCTGCCCGCGAAGAGCGGCGAGAGCAGTGTGATCGAGGACCAGACGGTGCCCTTGGCCAGGCGGGCTTCGACCAGCTCGAGCTCCGGGGTCGGCACGGTTGCGAAGCTCGTCGCAGCGACCGTCCGGCCGCGCCGGGTCTCGCCGAGCCGCGCCACCGCCAG
Source organism: uncultured candidatus Brocadiaceae bacterium (assembly GCA_964607495.1). Taxonomy (GTDB): domain Bacteria; phylum Planctomycetota; class UBA1135; order UBA1135; family UBA2386; genus CAZSKV01. The sequence continues at coordinate 532 of CAZSKV010000744.1, read as the reverse complement.
ACGCGCCGGCAGATGCATCTGCCCGGCCTGCGCGAAAGCCGCGGCGATGTCCTCCCCGCTGATCTGGCGCCGGTCCTGTCCGCCGGCATCGGCAGCCGCGAGGCCGAGCGCGTCGAGCGGTGCGTCGATCGGTTCGAAGGCTGCGGTGCAGGCAGCACAGAGGAAGAGCAACGAGCAGGAGAGCAGGGAGGTGGGATGCGCCATGGCCGCCGCCAAGAGCAAGGCGTGTGCCGCCGCCGGCTCGACGCCCCGCGATTCGCCGAGTAAGTAGGCTCCGCTACCACACCGGCTGCACAGCTCCCGCGGATGCCACACGCTCCCCTGATCGCCACCCTGGCCTGCGGCCTCGTGGCAGCGCTCCTCTTCGGCACGCTCGCGCGGCGGGTCGGCCTGCCGCCGATCGTCGGCTACCTGCTGGCGGGTATCGCGGTCGGGCCGCACACGCCCGGGCTCGTGGCCGATGTGGCGATCGCCGGACAGCTCTCCGAGGTCGGCGTGATCCTGCTGATGTTCGGGGTCGGCCTGCACTTCT
>CAZSKV010000743.1:0-2908 GCA_964607495.1 uncultured candidatus Brocadiaceae bacterium | reverse complement strand
ACGGCGTAGGTCTGGTCGGGCGGCATGTCGCCGGCCAGCTCGAGCGCGCGGCGGGTGCCGCGCACCAGCGCCCTGGCCTTGTTGCCGAGCTCGACCGCCTCGCGCGCGTGCATGTCGGCCTCGGCGCGATCGATCGATTCGGTCATGATCCGCCGCACTTCGTCGCGCGTGAGCCCGAACGAGGGCACGACCTGGATCCCGGCGCTGATGCCGGTCCGCAGCTCCTTGGCCGAGACCTGCAGCACGCCGTCGGCGTCCACGAGGAAGGTGACCGCGATCCGCGGCAGCCCGGCCGGCATCGGCGGCAGCCCCTTGAGCTTGAAGGCGCCGAGGCGTCGGCAGTCGCGCACGAACTCGCGCTCTCCCTGGTAGATGTTGATCTCGACCGCGGTCTGGCCGTCGACCTGGGTCGAGAACTCCTCGGTCTTGCTGGCGGGGATCGTCGCGTTGCGCAGGATCAGCTTGCTCACCAGTCCGCCGACCGTCTCGAGCCCGAGCGAGAGCGGGATCACGTCGAGCAGCAGCAGGTGGCGGTTGCCGCCGGCGAGGATGTCACCTTGGATCGCGGCGCCGAGCGCGACCGCGAGGTCGGGGTCGACCGCGGTGTGCGGCACCTTGCCGGAGAGCGCGGCGATCCGGCTGCGCACCAGCGGGATGCGCGTCGAGCCGCCGACGAGTACGACGTGGTCGACGTCCGCCCAGGTCACCCCCGCGTCGGTCAGGGCCTTGCGGCAGCAGGCGAAGGTCTCGTCGAGCAGCGGCGTGATCAGCGCTTCGAGCTCGGCCCGCGAGACCGTCAGCGTCTCGGGGGCCGCGGTCTCGGTCAGCGCGATCTGCAGCGTCGCCTGCTCCTGCGTGCTGAGCTGGATCTTCAAGCCCTCGGCCGAGCGCCGGATCGCCTGCATCACGTAGGGCGAGAGCGTCTGGGTCGCGGTGGGACCACGGCGCAGGACTTCGAGGATCCGCGCGCCGAGCAGGTTGTCGAAGTCGTCGCCGCCGAGGTGGGTGTTGCCGGCGGTTGCGAGCACGCGGAACACACCCTGCTCGATCCGCAGCACCGACACGTCGAACGTGCCCCCGCCGAGGTCATAGACGACGACCGTGCCGTCCTTGCTGCCGTCGATGCCGGCGGCGAGCGATGCGGCCGTGGGTTCGTTCACGATCCGCAGGCACTCGAGGCCGGCCAGCTGCGCGGCGTCGCGCGTGGCCTGGCGCTGGGCGTCGTCGAAGTAGGCCGGGACCGTGATCACGGCTTCCTTGACCGGTTCGCCGAGCGCCTGTTCGGCCGTGCGCTTGACCTCGCCGAGGATGCGCGCCGAGATCTCCTCGGGCGAGTACTGCCGCCCGTCGAGTGCCACACGCGGCAACCCGCGTTCGCCGAGCACGATGGGGTAGGGCAGGCGCTTGCTCTCGGCCAGCATCTCGTCCCCGGCGCGCCCGATCAGGCGCTTGATCGAGTAGACCGTGCGCTCCGGGTGGTCCAGGGCAACGGCTCGCGCGGCGCGGCCGACGAGCTCCCCGCCGCCCGGCAGGAAGGTCACGACGGACGGGATCAGGGCATTGCCGTCGCGGTCGCGCAGGACCTTCGGGCCGTTGCGGGTCATCACCGCGGCCAGGCTGTAGGTCGTGCCGAGGTCGATGCCGAGCACCAGCCGCGCGTCGGGGGTCAGCGGGCAGCTGGTCACGCGCCCGCCTCCAGGTCGGCCAGCGCCTTCTGGTAGTAACGCGCCTCGTGCAGGTGGGTCGCGGCGGCGCGGTGGTCGGCGCACGCGAGCGCCTGGCTGATGCGTTCCCACTGCGCCTCGACCGCGGCACGCAGCCTGGCGACGAGCGCGGGCGCGGTGGCCGGCGTCGCCTCGGCGACTGCTTCCGCGAGTTCGAGCGCCGCGGTCAGGAAGCCGGCGTCGAGGTTCTTGGTGGCGTCCATCAGGTGTTGGTCGTGGATCTCGATCAGGGCCCGGGCCCTGGTCCAGCGATCGCGTAGCGTCCGATAGGCGGCGTTGAGTTCTGCCATCTGCAGGTCGCCGCCGCGCTGCAGGTCAGGATGCCGCTCCCGCGAGAGCTGCAGGTAGCGCCGTTCGAGCTCCTTCGCGTCGAGCTGCAGGCGCGGCGCGAGCCCGAGCACGGCGAAGGGATTCACGCCGAGAACGACGTGCCGCAACCGCAGGAGCCCGAGGCCGAAGGGTTGTTGAACACGAAGCCCCGGTTCAGCAGGCCGTCGTTGAAGTCGAGCACGGTGCCGCCCATGAAGAACTCGCTCTTCTTGTCGATCACGAGCTTCACGCCGTGCATCTCGTAGGCGAGGTCGAACTCGGTCGGACCGGTCTGGTCGAAGTCGAGCACGTAGGAGAATCCCGAGCAACCGCCACCCTTGGCCCCGATCCGCACCCAGGTGTCCGGCGGCATCTTGTGCTCCTCGATCACGCGCAGCACCTCCTTGGCCGCGCGCGCCGTGATCTCGACCCCACGGCCCTTCTTGGGCGTGGCCGGCTTCGCGCTCGTGGACGGCGTGTCGCTCATCTCAGGACGCCTTGCTGGCCTCGGCGGCCGGCTGCTGCTGCTTCCTCTGGTAGTCGGCGATCGCCGCCTTGATCGCGTCCTCGGCCAGCACCGAGCAGTGGATCTTGACCGGCGGCAGCGACAGCTCGTCGACGATCTGCGTGTTCTTGATCTCCATCGCCTGATCGATCGTGCTGCCCTTGAGCCACTCGGTCGCCAGCGAGCTCGACGCGATCGCCGAGCCGCAGCCGTAGGTCTTGAACTTCGCGTCGAGGATCCGGCCGTCCGGCCCGACCTGGATCTGCAGCTTCATCACGTCACCGCACTCGGGAGCGCCGACGACGCCGGTGCCAACCGTGGGGTCGCTCTTGTCGAGCGAACCGACGTTGCGCGGGTTGTTGTAGTGGTC
>CAZSKV010000742.1:0-2000 GCA_964607495.1 uncultured candidatus Brocadiaceae bacterium | reverse complement strand
TGGGAATGGGACGGCGTCGCATGGCTGCAGCGCGACGCCGGTACCGGGCCGGGCAAGCGCGTCCTGCAGTGCATGCTGCACGACAGCACCCGGCGGGAGAGCGTTCTCTTCGGCGGCGTGCCACCCGATCTGTGGCGCCTGCAGGCCATGCATCCCGCCACCTACTCCACCTTCGGCAGCGGCTGCGGCGGCACGGCCGGCGTCCCGCGCCTGGCCGCGGCGCCGAACTCCTACCCCTGGCTCGGCGACGCGTTCGAGTTGAGCTTCACGCAGCTGCCGCCCGGTCCCTTCCTGTTGCTCCTGGTCGGCGCCTCGCGCGAGCACTGGGGCCGCATCCCACTGCCCTACGACCTCTCGGCCCTCGGCATGCGCGGCTGCACGCTGCTGAGCAGCGCCGAGATCGTGGTGCCGGTGCCGGCCCACGCCGGACGTGCGCACTGGATCCTGCCGATCCCAACGGACCGTGGTCTCCTCGGCCGCCCGTTCTACAACCAGGCATGGCTCGTCGACCCGAGCGCGAACCCGGCCGGCGCGGCCTGGAGCAACGCCGGCGAGGGCCGGCCTGGCGCCAGATGACGCGTGCACCGGGCTATGCTGGCAGGACCATGTCCCTGCTCGAAAGCGCTGAACTCGGCGCCACGATCACGAAGGAGGAGTTTGCCGCGGTCGAGGCACAACTCCGCCTCGATCTGATCAATGCCCAGTTCGACCTCGGGAAGGCCCCGTTCGCCGTCGCCGTCCTGTTCGCCGGTGACGACCCGGTCGCCACCGAGGAGATCGTCTACCGCCTGCACGAATGGCTGGACCCCCGGCACGTCGAGACGAACTACTTCGAGGCGCCATCGGCCGCCGAGAAGCAGTTCCCCGCGCACCGGCGCTTCTGGTTGGCGATCCCGGGCCACGGCCGGATCGGCCTGATGCTCGGCGCCTGGGCCGCCCGCCCGATCGCGCTGCGCCTGCGCAAGAAGATCGGCCGCGCGCAGTTCACGCGTTTCATCGAGCACGTGCAACGCTACGAACGCGAACTGGTGGACGACGGCACGCTCTTGCTCAAGTTCTGGTTCCACATGCCGCGCAAGAAGCTCGCCAAGCGCATGGCCCGGGCCAAGGCCGATCCCAGCCGCGAGTTCCGGATCGACACCGACGACTGGCAGGTCTACCAGCGCTACGACCGCGCGATCGCGATCAGCGAGGAGTACCTCGCGAACACGAACACGCCGAGCGCCCCCTGGCAGATCGTCGAGAGCACGGACCGCCGCCACCGCGACCTGACGGTCGGCCGGGCGCTGCTCGCGGCCCTGCGCGGCCGCCTCGACGCCGCGGCCCAGGAGGCCGCAGCCGCAACGGCCGCCCCACAGCCCGTCGCCGCGGCCTCGGTGACCACTGCCGCGATCGCCGAGACCTCGCTCTCGCCGCTCGAAACCCTCGACATGAGCGCGAAGCTCGCGGACGCCGAGTACGCCGAGCGACTGCCCGAGCTGCAGGCCACCCTGCGCAAGCTGACCGACAGGGCGGCGCGCCGCGGCTTGCAGAGCATCTTCGCGTTCGAAGGCTGGGACGCCGCGGGCAAGGGTGGGGCAATCCGACGCGTGATCCAGGCGATCCACCCGCGCAACTACCGGGTCGTGTCAATCGCGGCGCCGACCGCCGAGGAACGCGCACACCATTGGTTGTGGCGTTTCTGGACCAGGTTGCCGCAACGGGGCCGCGTCGCGATCTTCGACCGCACGTGGTACGGGAGGGTGCTGGTCGAGCGCGTCGAGGGCTTCGCCACACCCGCGCAATGGCGGCGCGGTTACGACGAGATCGTCGATTTCGAACGCCTGCTGACCGAGCACGGGATGGTGCTGCACAAGTTCTGGATGCACGTCTCCGAGGCAGAGCAGCTGCGCCGCTTCGAGGAGCGGCAGCAGACCGGGTTCAAGGCCCACAAGATCACCGCGGAGGACTGGCGCAACCGCTCAGAGCGCCCGGCCTACCTCGCGGCCGTCGAGGACATG
>CAZSKV010000741.1:0-9307 GCA_964607495.1 uncultured candidatus Brocadiaceae bacterium | reverse complement strand
TCTGGTCCGCCTCGTCGAGCACGACCTGTTGCACCCCCGAAAGATCCAAGGCCTGCGTGCGCACGTGATCGAGCAACCGGCCGGGCGTGCCGACCAGGATCGTCGGGGGCCGCCGCAGCCGGATCAGCTCCTGCCGCACGGGCATGCCGCCGGTCACGCAGTCGAGCTTCGCGCCGGGCACGTCGGCGAGCAGCCAGCCGAGTTCGTCGCGCACCTGCATCGCGAGCTCCCGCGTCGGGGTGATGATCAAGGTGGTGGGAGCCGGCTTCGCGACGGCCTTGGCGAGCAGTTGCGGCGCGAGCACGAACCCGATCGCGACCGTCTTGCCGGAGCCCGTCTGCGAGGAGATCTGCAGGTCACGCGCGCCGTCGTCGGCGGCGAGGATCGCCGACTGCACCGAGGTCAGCTGCGTGAATCCGCGCCGCACGAGCGCGTCGCGCAGCGGTGCCGGCACTTGGGCGAACACACCGGCTTCCGCTGCGGCAGGCCGCGTGGCACTGAGGACGCCGGCGCCGGAAGTGGCATCGGCAGGCGTTGGCTTGGCAGAATCGAGCGGAGCGGCGGCGGAGTACATACTCCAGTGTCGTCGACGCGCGCGCCGCCGTCAACCCGCAGGTCGAGGTTCGCTGCTGCGCAGGCGCTCGGGCGCGCGTACGCTGACCTGCCGCGCCGTGGAACCGCGAGAGAATCCTGCCCTCCCTGGAGTCAGCTACTGCGAGGGCTTCGTGCCCGACCACCAGAGCCTGTTCGCGTGGACCCTCCGGAGCGTCACGTGGGACGAACGGATCCGCGCGCGGAAGACCGCGAGCTTCGGCGTGCCGTACAACTACGCGGGGCTCACCTACCTGCCGCAGGAGTTCCCGCCCGAACTCGAGCGCGTGCGCGCGATGGTCAGCGAACGCGTGGGCATGCCGGCCAACAACTGCCTGCTGAACTACTACCCCGACGGCAATGCGCGCATGGGCTTCCATTCCGATTCGGCCATGGGCCTGCTCGGCGACAGCGGGGTCGCGATCGTCTCGCTCGGTGCCCAACGCGGCTTGCGCTTCCGCCGCATCGGCCGGTACGAGGAGCGCGTGACGTATGTGCTGGCGCCGGGCTCGCTGCTCTACATGCGCGCGCAGGTGCAGCGCGAGTGGCAGCACGCGCTGCCGCGCACCTCGCGCCCGCAGCCGCGGATCAGCCTGACGTTCCGTGCGGTCGCGACCGGGGCGGCGGGGGACGCGAACGCACCCGCGCCGGCGCATGCATAGAGCCGCCGCAGGCTCAGTCGAGTGCCGCGAGGATCGCGGCGATCTGGGTCAGGGCGGCGCGCAGCCGGTTCCGTTCTGCTTCGATCTCGCGGATGGTCGCGACCAGGGAATCCAGGTCGAAGGCCTGGGACGCGGTCGCTGCCGGCGCGGACTCGGCGCGCGGCGGGCGCGAACCACGGCGCTGGCGCAGGCCGAGGCGGCCCTTCGCCAGCGAGACGATCTGCGGCGTCACCACGAAGCCCGCCGCCGCCGCCGCCGCGCGCAGGTCGGGGAAGCCCGTGTCCGGCGCGGCCTGCAGGCGTTGCAGCAGCCATTGCATCCGCGCACCCATCGGCCGGCCGGCGGCTCGCGCTGGTGTTGGCGTCGGCGCAGCAGGAGCCGCCGCCGCGCTCGGGCGCTCGGAGTCCTTCGGCTTGCGTGGTGCTCGCGGCCTGGTCGGCACGAGGCCGAGCAGCGCCTTGGCCCGGCCATAGCTGACCGGGTAGACCTTGATCCGATGCAGGTTCGCTCTGGCCTTGAGTTCGGCGAAGGTCAACTCGGGGTTGGTGCGAAGTTCGCCCAGCACGAACTCCATCAGGGTGGTGGTGGGTTTCTCCAATGCGGTGTCCATGTGCCCCGCATCCTATGCGCCAGGCAGTTCCGAGAGCAGCGCCGCGATCGGCCGATTGCGGCGGCGGAATCTGGTGCGCCCGCCGGGAAGCCCGGGGGAAGGTTCCGGACGTGAGGCACGGCGTGCGTGGCGGCCTCTGGTTCGGGCTCTACGTCGGCCTCGCGCTCGCACCGCTGGTCCTGGCGGCATCGAGCCGCGGCATCGACCCGACGCGCGGGTTCGGGCTGGAATTCGCCGTGGGTCTCGGCTTCGTGGCCTACGCGCTCATGGCGCTCGAGTTCGCGCTGGTATCGCGCTTCCACGCCGCTTCCGAACCGTTCGGCATGGATGCGCTGCTGCTCTTCCACAAGAAGATGGGACTGACCGCGCTGGGATTCGTCGGCGCGCACGCAATCTACTTCGTGTTGCGCGGGAAGGACGCCGCCCTGATCGATCCCTTCTCGGGTCCGCTGGCCACGCGGACCGGCGCGCTCGCCCTGTGGGCGGGGGTGCTGCTGGCCCTGACCTCGGTGGCGCGTCGCCGGATCCGCCTGAGCTACGGCCTGTGGCAGTTGCTGCACCGCGTGTTGGCCTTCCTGCTGATGGGAGCGATGCTCTGGCACGTGCTGGCGGTGGGACACCATGCCAGCGTGCCGCTGGTGCGGGGCTGCCTGATCGCCTACGCCGGTCTGTTCCTGGCGCTGCTCTTGCGTTACCGCCTCGTGGATCCGCTGCTCACCTGGCGCCGGCCCTGGGCCGTGGCCGCCAGCCGCGCCGAAGGCGGCGACACGGTGACCCTGGTGCTGCGGCCACTCGGGCACGATGGGCTGAGCTTCGAGCCGGGCCAGTTCGTGTGGCTCGGCACCGGTCGCACGCCGTTCTCGGCCGAGCAGCATCCGATCACGATCGCCTCGTCGGCCGTGCCCGCCCCCGACCGCGCGATCGAACTCGCGATCAAGGCCCTCGGCGACTGGTCGCGCACGACGGTGCCGGCGTTGCGCGCCGGGGCGCGGGTCTGGATTGACGGACCCTTCGGCGCGTTCTCGCTGGACCGCGCGGCCGCGCAGGGGTTCGTGCTGGTCGCGGGCGGCATCGGCATCACGCCGATGCGGTCGATGCTGCTGACGATGCGGGATCGTGGGGACCGGCGGCCGGTGCTGCTGATCTACGCCGCCTCGCACCGCGGCCGCGCCGTCTTCGCCGCGCAGTTGGAAGCTCTCACGCGCGAACTCGCGTTGCGCGTGGTGTTCGTGTTCGAGGCGGCGCCTGCGGAGTGGACCGGCGAACGCGGACGGATCACGGTCGAACTCCTGCGCCGGCATCTGCCCGCGGATCTCTCGCGGCAGTACTTCTTCGTCTGCGGCCCCGGCCCGATGATGGACCAGCTCGAGCGCCAGCTGGTCGAACTCGGCGTGCCGCCCGAACGCGTGCAGACCGAGCGCTTCGACATGGTGTGACGCATGCGCCATCGGACCGTGCACCAGATCTCCCTCGGCCTCGCCGCCGGCTTCGCCCTGGCTTGCGCCTGGTTTGCCTGGACCGCGCGCCAGGGGCGCACGCCCGAGCCGCGAGCGGCCACGAGCAGCCCCCTGGCCGGAGAGGCCGCGTTCACGCGGCATTGCGCGCGCTGCCATCGCGCCGAGGATCTGGCTCGCCCGCTGCGTGAGGCCCAGGACCGGGTGGACGCCGTGCTCGGGTTCCTGGCCTACCTGGACCACCATGGGCGCGCGCAGCCGGCGGAGGTCCGTGGCATCGTCAGATTCCTGCTCCAGTCCCGCTGAAGCGAGGATTCTGGCCGCGCCGTCGGCTGTCGTGCCCCAGGACGGCGCATGAGCAGGCGTAGCCCGGTTGACCGCTGGCTGCGACCTTCCCATGACCCCCAAGCCCATCCTGCGCCGCTCCGTCTGGCTCTGCCTCGGCCCCTTGTTCGCCCTGATGCCGCTACCGGCCCAAGAGCGCATCAAGTGGTCGCGCATCGAGAAGCTCATGCAGCAATTCGATGCGATCTCGCCGCCGCCACCGCCGGTCGAAGTCGTGGCGGTCGGCAACCTGGATGTGAGCACCGGCACGTTCACCTGGGCCCCGGGCATCGGCCGCAAGCCGACCAACGAGGAGAACCCTGCGTTCGCGGTGGCGTTCGACCGGCTCCGGCTCCCAGCCATGGTCATCGATCTGGCGCCGGGAGTGGAGATCACCGGCCTCGCGCCGCGGTTCCGGCCTGCGGCCGGGGCAGCGCGGCCGCGGCCAGCGGGCGGCAAGGAGGCAGGCCAGGCCGGCGGCGATGTGATCGCCAAGGTGCCACCCATCTACACGGGCGGCTCGATGGGCATGTGGAAGTACTTCGCCCCAGTGCGCGCGGGCAAGGTGGACCTGGTGTTCACGGTGAGCAACCGGCCGGCCGGCGCGAAGCTGAGCATCACCTGCGAGAAGCGCACGGTCGAACTCGACGCCGATTCGGTCGACATCCTCGCGCCGCCGCGCGTCACCGTCGCGTTCTCGCTGCAATGCGGCGGCAAGGAGTTCACGGATCGTCTCTGGTTCGACCGGCCACCGGTCCTCGGCTACTTCATGCTCGAGGCCTTGCCGGTGACCGTGGTCTACGAGCCACCCGGCAGCGGCAGCTCGCAGTCCTACTCGGTCATCGAGCAGATCGGCACGACGGTGCGGTCGTTCGCGAGCAAGACGAGCAGCGAGTCCGCTCCGGTGGACACGGCGTTCAGCACCGTGCACGACCTGATCGAGCTGGTCGGCACCGTCGGCAGCGCGGTCGCGAAGGTGAAGCCGGAAGTGGGTGCGGCGATGCAGGGCGCGAGTTCGGCCCTGACGGCGGCGATCGGCGACCAGGAGGTCGAGTCCGAGGTGACCACGACGGTCACCGCCGAGCACACGATCAGCATGCAGGTGAAGGAAGGCACGACGGTGAGCACGAACGCGCACCTCGGCCCGGGCCGCGGCGACATGCTCTGGTACCTCTACCATCCGGTGTTCGCATGGCTCGCGGTGCAGGACGAGACCTCGGGGCACGTCTACCTGACGGTTTCGCTGCTCGGCTACCGGCGCGTGTCGAGGGTCTCTGCCGAGGGGCTGCGGCAGGGCGCCGTGCCCGAACCGAACGCCGCGATGCGGAACCTGCTGCTCGCCTACGACGTGATGACCGCCGAGCATGCAGCGGCCAAGGCGGCGGCGCGCGGCGGTCTGCGCACCGCCGGGTCGCGCGTCGGCATCCCGGGCGCTGGGCGCCTGGTCGCAGCGGAACCGTTCGAGCAGGAGTTCGAGGGCGGCAACGTGCACTACGAGTTCGAGCGCAAGCTCGCGACCGAGGACGTCGAGACGCGGACCACGACCGAGACGATGACGACGACCGGGACGAGCGGCTTCCTGAGCTTCGTATCGGACAACCTGCCGCAGGACGGCACCACGACGATGTCGGTGTCGCAGGGCACCTCGAAGGGCACGCGCAAGGAGCGCACGATCAAGGCCTCGGTCACGCTCGGCGCGCAGGTCGGCGAAGCGCACCTGGTCCACTGCTGGTACGACCGGCTGACGGGAACCTTCGCCTACGAGGAGGTCGCCTACGGTGCTTCCTCGAACGCGATCTCCGGTGGGGTAACCGGCAGTGATGGCGCGCCCGCTGCCGGACAGCCGGTCACGCTGCGTACCGCCGGCGGCGTAGCGACGCGGGTCGTGACGGATGCGCAGGGACGCTTCAAGATCCGCTCACCGCTGTTGCAGAAGGGCCAGCATCTGCTCGAGGTCGCCGGTGAGCGCTTTCCGCTCGCGTTCGAACCTGGCGTGACCGCGGCGCAGGCCCTGCGCCTGCGCGGGGCCGGCCCGGCCGTGGACCCCGGGCCTGCGTTCGGCACTGCCCCCGGGGCGGGTCTCAAGGGCCGCATGGGCCGGTTGGTCGTCGAGTTCCCGAAGGCGGCGCCGGCGAAGCAGACGATCGTCGAGTTGTTCGATCCTGCGGCTGGTGCGGCGGGCGAGAAGGGCCGGATCGAGACCTTCTATGGCAGCAAGAGCACGGACTTGCTGGCCGGGGAGTACGCGGTGGAGGTGAGTGGCCAGCGCGTCGCCGGCGTCCGGATCGAGCGCGGTCAGCAGACGACCTTGCACGTCGGCACGCTCCGGGTGCACGCCGGCAAGGGAACCTCGCTCGAGATCCTGCCGGCAAGCGGCGACAGGGCGCTGGTCCAGGGCTATGGCGCGTTCGAGACCGGCCTGCCGGTCGGCCGCTATCGCGTGCGCGTCCACGGGCGTACCGCCGAGGTGATCGTCACCGCCGGCGCAGTCACCGAGTTCTGACCATGAAGGCCCAGGAGACAACCATGTCCGTTCCCTCGCTGCTCACGACCGCATGGCGCGCGCTCGTGTCCCTGCTGTTCCTCGCTCTGGCCTTGCCGGGGCAACGCCCCGGCGGCGCGGAAACGGCCTTCGACGTGCGCAAGCACGGGTTCAACTTCGTGAACTACTTCTCGGGCGACATCCTCGTCGACGTGCCATTGATCGGGCGCGTGGACCTCGGCAACACGACCTACGGTCTGTGCGGCGGGATGACGTTCGCCACACTCGACACGGCGATCGCCGACGGCACGGCCCCCGATTGTGTGTCGCCGCCGGGTGGCAACGGACCGGCGGAGATCCAGCCGGGGCAGCCGTTGCGCAGCTATCTCTATGCCCGCCAGATCGATTCGATGCAGGCGGACAATGCGTTCCTCGTGCGCCGTCTGGTCGCGTGGAGCTGGCGACCGATCAAGACCAGCTTCGGAGTCACCGGCCTGCATGTGCTCGCGGATCGGGAGTTCAAGCACAAGGTGGCCGAGCGGATCGACAAGGGCAACGCCGTGCCCCTGTGCCTGATCAAGGCCGACATCGCCGACTACCTGCCCGGGCGCACCGGCATGGTGCCGGAGGGTTTCACCAAGAACCATCAGGTGTTGGCCATCGGCTATCGCCGCTGTCCCGAGAGCAGCGCGATGCCGAAGCACTGGGCGATCGACATCTACGATCCCAACTACCCGGACGAGGTGCACACGCTGCACTACAGCGAGGAGGGCCGCGCGCAGACGCGGCGCGTGCGCGCGAACGGCACGCTGGAGGACCACCCTGACGATCCGAGCAAGAACAAGGTGGGCTCATTCCGTGGCTTCTTCGTGACCCCGTATGCGCCGAAGCTGCCGTACTGGGTCAAGCCGGACGTCGGCCGGCTGGGGGCGTTGTCCCGCGTCGAGGCGCTGCAGATCCACGAGCGTCCCGAGGACGGATTCGACGAGCCCGATGCGCGCGTCGACGCCGCGCTCGCGGCGGAACGTGACGAGGCCAAGGCCGCAGGCGAGAACACCGGCCGGGAAGGAGGGGAGCACGCGCGAGCGAAGTCGGGTGGCGGCAAGGGCAAGAAGTCGGGCGGTGGCCTCGAAGGTCTCGAGCAGCCGGATGTGAAAGCGGCCGAGAACGACACCGCGATCGCGCTGCGTGGCAAGCCCGGGCACGGCTATACGACCGTCCCTGGTCCTGCGGGCTACGTGCGTCTCGGCCGGATCGTCGTCCCCTTCCCGGAGGCCGGACTGGCGCGCAACACGGTCGTCGACCTCGAGGATCCGGAAACGGGCAAGAGCCTGACCCAGGCCTACGGGGCCGCGGCCTTCGACCTGCTGCCGGGCCAGTATGGCGTGCGGGTCGGTGGCAAGTTGGTGGCGCAGGTCACCGTGGCGGCGCAGCAGGATTCGGTGATCCAGTGCGGCGTGCTGCGTGTCGAGGTCGGCAAGGGTCAGGCCATCGAGGTGCTCGACGCCGACCAGAAGACCAGGCTCACCGACGGCTACACCAAGCTCGAGGTCGGGTTGCCGGCGGGCAAGTACTTCGTGCGCATCCAGCAGCGCGACGAGGCCGTGACCATCGAGGCCGGCAAGGTCCTCGAGTTCTGAGATGCGAACCAGGCCATCCCTCGTGCGTCTGCTCGGCGCCAGCTGGTTGCTCTGGGCCGGGCTGGGCTGCAGCCCCGCGAGCCCGCCGGCAGAGGCCGCGCTCGTGCCCTGTCTGGCGTTCACCAGCGATCACGAACCGATCGCGCCGACGCGGGAGTTCCCCGCGGGTGGCAGATGGCTCGGTGCCGCCTTCGCGCTCGGAGCTGCCGACCGTTGCAAGAAGCTCGTGCACGTGTGGACCGCGGTCGACGTCGGCGACGTGGCCCCGCCGAACCACGAGATCGCGCGCCACGAACTGCTGCTCGCCGAGCAACGGCGTGGCCGGCTCGAGTACACGCAGGACGGGCCATTGCCCGTGGGGCGCTACCGGCTGCTCGTGCTCGCGGACGAGCGGCCCTGGCAGGCGGTGGAGTTCCAAGTGGTCGCGACGCCCGCGCCGTGGCCGCTCGCATCCGCGCGCGGCCTGCTGCCGCTCGTGGAGGGGGTGCACTGGGAATACGAGTTCTCGAGCTCGGGCGGTGGCGCCGGCGCTCCGCCCGCGCGGCGCTCGCTGGTGCGCGTCGAGGTCGCGGAGACGGACAAGGACGGGCAGCACCTGCGGTTCAAGGAGGACGGCAAGCTCGTGCACGAGGAGTGGTGGAGCCTCGCCGCAGGTGGCCTGACCGCGACCCGGCGGCGGGGACGCGCGGGGGAGATCGCGCTCGATCCGCCGCAGCTGCTGCTCCCGTTCCCGCTGGGGCCGCTGGTCCGCTGGAACCACCGCTCGCGGGACGGCGCGATCCAGCAGTCGGCGCGTGGCTTCGGGCCGCGCGAAGTACAGGGGCCCGAGGGGCCGGTGCCCGGATACATCGTCGTGGTCACCGACCGCAGCGAGGAGGGCGAAGTCAGCGCGGAGCGGCACTTCGTGCCCGGCTATGGCCTCGTCTTCGAGCACATCGTGCATACGGTCCGCGGTGTGCGCGGGCTCGTGCAGCGGATGCAGATCCAGCCGGTGCAGGGGCGCAAGGCGAAGTGAACGCCCGGCGGGCGCCTCAGCGCTCGTTGGCGGCAGTGAGCAAGGGCAGCGCGCTCTGCGGCAGGCGATTCCCGGCCTGGAGCTCCTGCAGGAGGTCCTTGGCCTGGGCCCGCTCGGCGGCTGCGGTCGCCCGCGCCGCCACCGCGGCCGCGGCATCCTGGCTGTCCGCGGGCTGCTGGTGCAGGCCGGCGGCCAACAAGCAGGCGCGCGCGAGGCTGCAGGCCACGCTCGTGTCCTCGCGGGACCTGGCCCGCAAGGCCGTGAGCCGCTCCTTGGCCGCCACGATCGCCGCGCGTGCGGCCTCGATGCGACCAAGTCCCGCGAGTGCTCGGGCCTGCGCGAGGAGTGCCTCGGCCCACAGATGGCTGATCTCGTGCAGCCAGGGGTCCGCGTCCGCAATCGCCTGCACGAGGCGGCCGGCGGCCAGGGCCGCCGCCAGGGCCTGGGCGTGCCGGGACTCGCCGGTGTCGAAGGCCGCGCGCGCCAGATGGCAGCGCGCGAGCATCCGGCGCTCGATGATGTTCGCCGG
>CAZSKV010000740.1:0-6318 GCA_964607495.1 uncultured candidatus Brocadiaceae bacterium | reverse complement strand
GAGTTCCTGCTGCGGATCCCGCGCGGGATCGACCTGATGATCGAACGCGAGGCCGGCACCGAGCGTGTCGCCGACGTGGCCAAGGCCAGGCAGGTGCTCGCGGCACTGCTGCCGGAGGTCGCGCGATGAAGCCGCTCGGTGTCGGCGTGGTCGGGCTGGGCTTCATGGGTCGCACGCACGTCGCCGCCTACGCCGCGGCCCAGGCCGCCGGGCATCCCTGCAACCTCGTGATGGTCTGCGACCCGAAGCCGCAGGGGCTCGGTGGCGAGCTCACCGGCGGTGGCAACTTCGCGACCGCGAGCGGCCGCCTCTTCGATCCAGCGCAGGTGCGCGGCACCACGCGGCCGGAAGAGCTCTTCGCCGACCCGGGGGTGCAGATCGTCAGCATCTGCACGCCGACCGACACCCATGTCGCCCTCGCCACGGCGGCGCTGCGCGCCGGCAAGCACGTGCTGGTCGAGAAACCGGTCGCGCTCGACGCCGACGCCATCCGCGCCCTCGCGCGCACGGCCGCGGCGAGCGACCGGCTCTGCATGCCGGCGATGTGCATGCGCTACTGGCCGGGTTGGGACTGGCTGCGCGAGCAGATCCGCAACCAGACCTTTGGCAAGGTCCGCAGTGCGACCTTCACGCGCATCGGCGCCATGCCGGGTTGGGGCGGACGCTTCTACGCGGACGAGCGCAAGTCCGGCGGCGCGATCTTCGACCTGCACATCCACGACACCGACTTCGTCTCCTGGTGCTTCGGCCGGCCGGCGGCCGTGCGGACCTGCGGCGGGCCGCGCCACTTCACGACCGCCTACGAGTTCCCGCAGGGTCCGGCGCACGTGACGGCCGAGGGTGCGTGGGATCTGGCGCCGGCGGCCGGCTTCCGGATGCGCTACCTCGTCGTCTGCGACCTCGCGACGCTCGAGTTCGAACTCGGCCGCACGCCCCAGCTGCTCGTGCACGGGGAACGGCGCTCCGAGGCCGTGCCGCTCTCCGCGCTGCTCGGCTACGACTTCGAGATCCGCGACTTCGTGCAGGCGGTTGCGACCGGGCGGCACGAAGTGCGGGCGACGCTCGACGATGCCGCGCGCGTGACCGAGATCCTGGCCGCGGAGCGCGCGAGCCTGCGCGCCTGAGTTCCGGCTCAGGCCGCGGCGGCTTCGTGCCGCGGCGGCCGGAAGCACACGAAGAGCAGCAGCGCCGCGACCAGGGCCGTGCCCGCGGGCACCGCGAACAGCGTCCGGAAGTCGGTGACCGCCGCCTCCCCCCGCGCGACCGTGCAGCTCGCGCGCAATGCCGGCCACACGAGATTCGCGACGAAGGGTCCGAAGCCGAGGATCAGGAAGTTGAAGAGCCCCTGGGCCGAGGAGCGCGCGTCCTTCGGGAAGTACTCGTCCACGAAGATGTAGACCGTCGCGAAGAAGAACGCGTAGCAGATGCCGTGCAGCAGGATGCTGGCGATCACGAGTTCCTTGACCGGCGCGAACGCGAACACCGAGAAGCGCATCGCGTGACCGAGGATGCCGATCGTCAGCGTCGTGCGCCAGCCGAGCCGCTTCAGCACGAACCCGAGACAGGCCATCGTGCCGATCTCGGCGACCTGGCCGAGGCTCATGACCGGCATCGTCCAGTTCTGCGGGATGCCGACGCCTTGCACGAGGAAGGTGTCGGTCAGCACGAAGTAGCCCTGGTGCACGGCCGCATCGAAGAAGGTCACGACGAAGAGCACGAGCACGAAGGGCTGCCGCAGCAGCTTGAAGGCCTCGAGCCAGGCGAACCGTTCGCCGCCGTGCGCGGCGGCCCGCGGCGGCGTGTGCGGCAGGGTGAGGCTCAGCGCGGCGAGCAGCAGCGACGCGATCCCGGCGACCAGGAAGGTGTAGCTCTTCGCCGCCTGGGCCGCGGCGCCCACCAGCGAGTTGCCGAGGGCTTCGCCCAGCCAGGCCGTGAACCCGACGGCGGCGAGCGGCGGCACCTGGTCCCAGTCGGCGAGGATGAACACGAAGGGCCAGCTCGCGGCGATCCAGCCGATCGTGCCCCAGAGGCGGATCCGGCCGAAGTCGCGCTGCGGGTCCTTCAGGTGCGTGAACGCGATCGAGTTCGTGATCGAGATCGTCGGCACGTAGCAGAGCGAGTGCACGAGCATCAGGCAGAAGAACGGCCAGAAGCCGGTCGTCCACTTGAGCGCCAGGATGCACACGCCGCCGACCAGGTGGCTGCACGCGACGAAGCGCTGCGCCGCGAAGTGCCGGTCGGCGAAGTGCGTCGAGAAGAACATCGCCGCGAGCGAGGCGAGTGCGAACGCGTTGAGCACCCAGGACTGCTGGCTGTCGTCGAAGCCGAGGCTCGGCAGGTAGCCGAAGATCAACGGCAGCCAGGCGCCCCAGATGAAGAACTCGAGGAACATCATCAACGAGAGCCGGGCGCGGACGGGATTGCTCATCGGATCAGCGCGAGGATACGGAGCCAGCGACCGGATGCAGCAACCCGCCGGGATCGTGCACCCGCGGGGCCGCGGCCGCGGGCGCGAGGATCGCCGCGACCTCGGGGTGACGGCCCAGCAGCTCCAGAGCGGCGTCGACACCCAGCACGCAGAGCGTCGTCGGCAGCGCGTCGGCGAGCTCGCCGCGCCGGGCGACGACGGTCACGGCCAGGCGGTTGGTGACGCCGAGCCCGGTCCGCGGATCGACCACGTGCGAGTAGCGCACGCCATCGATGGTCACCGCCTGCTCGGCATCGCCCGAGGTGGAGATCGCCGCATCCACGAGCCAGACCGCGCCGAAGCGCCGGCCCTCACCGAACTCGATCTCGACCCGCCATCCGGGCTGACCGGGAGGTGCGGCGCCCGCGGCGATGTCCCCGGCCAGGCTGACCAGGCACTGCGGGTGGCCACCCGCCGCGAGCTCGGCGACCGCGGCCTGCGCCGCATAGCCCTTGGCGATGCCACCGAGGTCGAGGCGCATGCCGGCGCGGCGCAGGCGCGCCGTCCGCCGCGCGGGATCGAGCTCGAGGTCGCGCCAGCCGACCAGCGCCCTGGCGGCCTCGAGGTCGGCCGCCGCCGGCAGCCGCTGCGTCCGGCGCGCCTGCCGCCAGAGCGCGACCAGTGGTCCGCAGGTCGGATCGAAGGCCCCCCCGCTGGCCGCGGCGAGCTCCCGCGCGGCGGCGAGCACGTGGAACAGGTCCGCGCTGACTGCGAGCGGGGCACCCCCGGCCAGGGCGCAGAGCCGCGAGAGCTCACTGTCCAGCAGGTAGTCGCTGCAGGCGCGGTCGATCGCGGCGATGCGGGCGAAGGCCCGTTCGGCGGCCAGGCGCGCCGCTGCGGAATCTGCAGCCCACACCCGAACTTTGGTCGCGACCCCCATCATCACGCGGGTAAATTCCCGCCGCTCGGGTTGCGGTGCCGTGGCGCAGGCTGTGGCCAGCACGAGCAGCGAGACGAGGTTCCACGATGGGTTCACGATGAGATTCGCGAGGTTGCGTTGCACCACACTGCTCGTGCTGCCGGTACTCGCGGCCTGCGCCGGCGGAGCACCGCAGTCGGGCAGCGGCCCGGCAGAGCCCGCGAAGATCGCACTGGCCGTGCCCGAGAGCATGCAGCCATTCAGCCAGGAAATCCCCGGCGCCGGCTACCAGATCGTGTTCCAACCCGTCCCGGGTTCGGCGGACGGGAAGATCGCGCCGTTCTGGCTCGCGAAGACCGAGACCACCTGGGAGGCGTTCGACGCGTTCACCTACGGCTTCGACCAGGACCAGGAGAAGCAGACCAACGATCCGGCGGACGCGGTCACCCGGCCGACCAAGCCCTATCTGCCGCCGGACCGTGGCTTCGGCCACGAGGGCTACGCGGCGATTTCGATCGGCTTCGCGACCGCACAGAACTACTGCCAGTGGCTCGCCCTGAAGACCGGCCGGCGCTTCCGCCTGCCGACCGAGGCGGAGTGGGAACATGCATGCCGCGCCGGCGGCGGTCCCGGTCTGCGCGAGGCCGCGTGGTACGGCGCGAACTCCGACGACAAGCCGCATCCGGTCGCGAGCAAGCCGGCGAACGCGCACGGCATCCACGACCTGCTCGGCAATGTCGGCGAGTGGTGCGTCGTGCCCGGTGACCAGCCCGTGCTCAAGGGTGGGCACTTCGCGACCGACGCCGCCGGCACGACCGCGAGCGCGCGGCTGCCCGAGATCGAAGCCTGGAACAAGCGCGACCCCCAGCTCCCCAAGGGCAAGTGGTGGCTCTCCGACGGGCCCTTCGTCGGCTTCCGCATCCTCTGTGAATCTCCCGAGACCAAGAAGTGACCCCGATGCATCCCGAACCCTCCCGCCGTGATCTCCTCGCCGCCGGCGCCGCCGGCACGCTCGTGTCGGCGCTACCGGCAGCTACGCCGACGCTGCCCGCCCGCCGTGGCACGCTGAAGGTCGGCCTCGTCGGCTGCGGCGGCCGCGGCACCGGCGCCGCGATGCAGGCCCTGCGCGCCGACCCCGACACCGTGCTGCACGCGATCGGCGACATGTTCACGGACCGGGTCGACGGTTCGCTGAAGGCCCTGGCCGGGGTCAAGGAGATCGCCGAGCGCGTGCAGGTGCCCGCCGAGCGGCGCTTCTTCGGGTTCGACGCCTACCGGCACGTGATCGACAGCGGCGTCGACGTCGTGCTGCTGGTCACGCCCCCGGGCTTCCGGCCCCAGCACTTCGAGTACGCGGTCAGCAAGGGCAAGCACGTGTTCATGGAGAAGCCGGTCGCGGTCGACGGCCCCGGGATCCGCAAGTGCCTCGCGGCTGCCGCCGCCGCCAGGACGCAGAACCTGACGGTCTTCGCCGGCTTCTGCTGGCGCTACGACACGCGCATGCGCGAGGTGTTCGCAAAGATCCAGGAAGGCGCGCTCGGTGACGTGATCACCGTGCACACGACCTACCACACGGGCACGCTCTCGGCGAAGAAGCGCAAGCCCGAGTGGACCGACATGGAGTGGCAGCTGCGCAACTGGTGGCACTTCACCTGGATCTCGGGCGACCACATCGTCGAGCAGGCCGTGCACAGCATCGACCGCCTGGCCTGGGCGCTCTCTGACCAGATGCCGGTGCGCTGCCAGGCGCTCGGCGGCAGGCAGGCGCGGCAGGGCGCCGAGTCGGGCCACGCCTACGACCACTTCGCGGTGATCTACGAGTACGCCGACGGCCGGCGCGCGTTCCACACCTGCCGGCAGATCGACGGCTGCCCGAGCGACAACACGGACTACGTCTACGGCACGCAGGGTTCGGCGGTGATCAACGGCTGGACGCCGCCGCATTCGCTCAAGGACCGCAGCGGCAAGGTGACCTGGACCTCGAGCAAGGAGGCGAAGGACATGTATCAGCAGGAGCACGACGAGCTCTTCGCCGGCATCCGCTCGGGCAAGGTCGTGCAGCACGGCGTGCAGATGTGCAACAGCACGTTGATGGCGATCATGGGGCGCATGGCCGCCTACACCGGGCAGACGATCACCTGGGAGCAGGCGTTGAACTCGAAGGAGGACCTGCTGCCCCGGCAGCTCGAGCTCGGCCCGATCGAGGTGCCGCCGGTCGCGATCCCCGGCCGCACGAAGTTCTCGTGAGCGCGCTCGACCGGCGCACGTTCCTCGGTGCCTCACTCGCGGCGCCGTTCGCGCTCGCGGCGCAGGACTCGAAGCCCGCGGCGCCGACCCCCAAGCGCACGCTCAAGAAGGCGGTGATGTGGGGCATGATCGGCGAGGGCAAGTCGATCCTCGAGAAGTTCGAGCTGCTGCGCGACTGCGGCTTCGACGGCGTCGAGATGGACAGCCCGAGCGATGCGCCGCCGGCCGAGATCCTCGCTGCGCAGGAGAAGACCGGGGTGAAGGTGCACGGCCTCGTCGACTCCGTGCACTGGCGGCTGCCGCTCACGCATCCGAGCGCCGACGTGCGCGCCAAGGGTCTCGCCGCCCTGCTGACCGCTCTCCGCGACGCGAAGCGCTACGGCAGCACCAGCGTGCTGCTGGTCCCCGGGATCGTCGACCGCACGCAGCCGTACGATCTCGCCTACGAGCGTGCGCAAGCCGAGATCAAGAAGGCGCTGCCGCTCGCCGCCGAGTGCCAGGTCAAGATCGGCATCGAGAACGTCTGGAACAACTTCCTGTTGAGCCCGCTCGAGGCCTGCCGCTTCGTCGACGAGCTCGCGAGCCCCTGGGTCGGGTGGCATCTCGACCTCGGCAACGTCGTGACCTACGGCTGGCCCGAACAGTGGGTGCGGATCCTCGGCAAGCGGACCTGCAAGCTGCACCTCAAGGAGTACTCGAACAAGCGCCGGGACAACGAAGGCCGCTGGAAGGGGTTCGAGGTCGA
>CAZSKV010000739.1:0-3733 GCA_964607495.1 uncultured candidatus Brocadiaceae bacterium | reverse complement strand
ACCACTCGCTGTGGATCGATCCGCCGGCGAACGCCTGGGGGGTCGTGACCGCGTGGAGCAGCAAGTGGATCGTCGGCACGAACATCGGCGCCCCGGGCGCCACGGTCGCCGCGACCGGCACGCAGGCCTCGGGTCCGACCGGCAGCTTCTCCCGGCAGACGGTGCCGACGTTGCAGATCAACCAGTGAGCGGCCGAGCCTGGGTCAGGCCTTCTTCTTGGCCTTGGCCCAGGCGTCCTTGAGCGAGACCGTGCGGTTCCAGACCCTGGGATCGCGCGCGTCGACGCAGAAGAAGCCGAGCCGCTCGAATTGCCATGGTGCGCCCGGCTTCGCCCCTGCCAATGCCGGCTCGAGCATGCACTGCGTGAGCACTTCGAGCGAGCGGGGGTTCAGGTCCCGCTGCCAGTCTTCGCCGATCTCGGGGTTCGCGAACAGCGTGTCGTAGAGCCGCACCTCGGCCTGGTGCGCGTGCGCGGCCGAGACCCAGTGGATCGTGGCCTTGACCTTGCGCCCGTCCGGAGCATTGCCGCCGCGCGTGGCCGGATCGTAGGTGCAGCGGACCTCGGTGACCTTGCCCGCGGCGTCCTTGTGCACGCCCGTGCACTTCAGGAAGTACGCGTAGCGCAGCCGCACCTCCCGGCCCGGGGCGAGGCGGAAGAAGTCCTTCGGCGGGTTCTCGAGGAAGTCGTCCTGCTCGATCCAGAGCTCGCCGGTGAACGGGAGCTGGCGCGTGCCGCGCGCGGGGTCGTCCGGGTGGTTCTGCGCTTCGAGCCAGTCGACGTGGCCGGCCGGCCAGTTCTCGATCACGACCTTCAACGGCCGCAGCACCGCGAGCGCGCGGTTCGCCTTGGTCTCGAGGTCCTTGCGCACGAAGTGCTCGAGCAGGTGCAGCTCGTGCACGCTGTTGTACTTCGAGATGCCGATGTGGTCGCAGAAGGCCTTGATCGCACTCGGCGTGCAGCCGCGCCGGCGCAGGCCGCGGATCGTCGGCAGGCGCGGGTCGTCCCAGCCGTCCACGTGGCCGCCCTCGACCAGCTCGATCAGCTTGCGCTTGGACAGGGCCGTGTAGTCGAGGGTCAGCCGCGCGAACTCGATCTGCTGCGGCCGGTACATCCCGGTCTCGACCAGGCACCAGTCGTAGAGCGGACGATGGTCCTCGAACTCGAGCGTGCAGAGCGAGTGCGTGATGCGCTCGATCGAGTCCGAGATCGGGTGCGCGTAGTCGTACATCGGGTAGATGCACCAGCGATCCCCGGTCCGGTAGTGCTTCTCGCGGCGGATGCGGTAGAGCACCGGGTCGCGCAGGTTCAGGTTCTTGTGCGCCATGTCGATCTTGGCGCGCAGGGTGCAGAAGCCGTCCGGGAACTCGCCCGCGCGCATGCGCCGGAACCGGTCCAGGTTCTCCTGCACCGAACGGTTGCGGTGCGGCGAGTCCTTGCCGGGGGCGGTCAGCGTGCCGCGCCACGCGGCCATCTGCTCGGCCTGCAGATCACAGACGTAGGCCTTGCCGCGCTCGATCAGTTTCACTGCGGCGGCGTAGAGCTCCTCGAAGTAGTCGGAGGCATAGAGCACCTCGCCGTGCCAGTGGAACCCGAGCCAGCGCACGTCGTCGGCGATCGCCGCGACAAACTCCGGATCCTCGGTGGTCGGATTGGTGTCGTCCATCCGCAGGTTGCACTTGCCGCCGAAGAGTTCGGCGATGCCGAAGTTCAGGCAGATCGACTTGGCGTGTCCGATGTGCAGGTAGCCGTTAGGATCGGGCGGGAAGCGCGTGTGCACGCGGCCCTGGTACTTCCCGCTCGCGCAGTCCTGCTGGACGATCTCACGGACGAAGTCGAGGGGCGGCGGCGGTACGGGGTCGGGCATGACGGCGCGGCATCCTACGCATCGGGCTACTTGAGCTCGACCGTCAGCTCCTCGATCCGGCGGCACTCGGGCCAATCCCTGACCACGCGCAGGCGCACCTTCTCGCCGTACTGCTTGGTGCGCAGGTAGCGCTGCACGTCGGTGATCTCGGCGACCTTGCGCGCGTCGATCGCCAGGATCACGTCGCCGGTCTGCTGCACCTCGGTGCCGCGCAGCACGAAGGGCACGAGGCCGGCCTCGGCCGCGCCGCTGCCCTCCTCGACGCCGACGACCGCGACGCCGAAGCGCTGTCCGAGCGTGCGTGGCAGCGAGACCGGCTGCTCGAAGCCGCGGATGCCGAGCTGCACCGATCCGGTGGGAGCGCGCGCCTGACCGGCGGCGGCGGCGACGAGCTTGGCGACGACTTCGCGCACGGTGTCGACCGGGACCGCGAAGCCGAGGCCGGCGGAGGCGCCGCTCGGCGAGTAGATCGCGGTGTTCATCCCGATCAGCCGGCCGGCGCTGTCGAAGAGCGGCCCGCCCGAGTTGCCGGGGTTGATCGCCGCGTCGACCTGGATCACTCCGGTCAGCGTCGTTTCCTCGGTGCTGATCGTGCGGTTCAGCGCCGAGATCACGCCGGTCGTCAGCGTGTGCTCGAGGCCGAACGGGTTGCCGATCGCGAACACCGCCTGGCCGACCTTGAGGTCGTTCGAGGTGCCGAGTTGCACCGGGCGCAGCCGTTCGGGCTGCTTGTCGAGGCGCAGCAGCGCGATGTCGTGCCGCGGTGATGCCTGCACGACCCGGGCCGTGAACTCGGTCTCGCCGTCGAAGCTGACCCGGATCGGCGCGGAGAGCTGCTTCGCGACCACGTGGAAGTTCGTGACCACGAGCCCCTGCTCGTCCCAGACGAAGCCGCTGCCGGTGCCGGCGGGATAGCTGCGGTAGCCGCCGAGCGTGCGCACGACTTCCACGGTGGTGATGTGCGCGACCGAACGCTTGTTCTCCTCGAAGATCCCGATCGTGGTCTTCTCGAACTCGGCCAGCTCGCCGCGTGGCGTGACCTCACGCGGCTTCACGTCGAGCCTGGGCTGCATCCAGCCGAAGCGGTCGGCGAGCGTCCAGACCGCGAGCACCAGCGCAGCCCCGGCGATCATCAGCGGCAGGGCGCTGGTCCGCGGCGCAGGCGAATAGGGGTCCATGCGCGGAATGTAGCCGCTCGCGCTTCAGTTCTGCTGGAGTCGCGTGGAAGCCGCGGCGGTCAGCTTCACGTTCTCTTCAGCCATGCCCGCGAGCGCCCGCACACAGGCCGCGGCGATGCCCGCGGCATCCAGGCCGTGGTAGCCGTAGACCTGCGCCGGCGTCCCCGACTTGCTGAACTTGCGCACGGCGAGCGCGGTCTGCCGCGTGCCGACGACCGAGCCGAGGTTGTCGAGCAGGCCGGCCTCGCCGTCGTGCACGGAGACGATCGGGATGCGTCGCCCGGCCAGGTCGACCGCGTCCGCGACGTCGAGCGCGCCGGGTCGCAGGTGCAGCTCGCCGGTGATCCCAAGGCGCTGCAGATGCGTGTAGCCGTCATAGTCACCGAGGATTCCGAGCAGCAACTCGGGCGAGGTCACGACCAGCACGTTCGCGTGCAGGCCCTGCTCGAGCAGCAGCGCGGACGCAGCCGCGGCCTCGGGCACCAGCGCACCCATCACGCAGAGATGCACGACAGTCTCGCCGGGCTCGTAACCGCGGTAGCCGCGATAGTCGATCAGCCAGTAGGCGCCGTGCAGCGCGTCGGTGCGCGTGGCCGCCAGGATCGTGGCGTCAGGGAGGCTCGGCACCCCGCTCTCGAGGAGCCCACCGTCGGCCGCAGTGCTGCCGAGCATTGCGCCGGCCGGGAGCCC
>CAZSKV010000738.1:0-5172 GCA_964607495.1 uncultured candidatus Brocadiaceae bacterium | reverse complement strand
GGGGTGATGAAGCAGGGTGAGCGCTACTTCAACGTGCGCCGGCGCCGCGATGAGCGTGTCGGCCGCCTCGTGCGCATGCACGCGGCGCAGCGCGAACCGATCCAGGAGGGGCGCGCCGGTGACATCGTCGCCGCGGTCGGGCTCAAGGACACGATCACCGGGGACACGCTCTGCATGCGCGAGCATCCCGTGATCTTCGAGGCGATGAACTTCCCCGACACGGTGATCGCGATGTCGATCGAGCCGAAGGCGACCTCCGACCGCGACAAGCTCAGCGAGGTGATCGCCAAGCTCGTGCGCGAGGACCCGACCTTCAAGGCCCGCACCGACGACCAGACCGGGCAGATGATCATCGCCGGGATGGGCGAGCTGCATCTCGAGGTCATCTGCAATCGCATCGCCAGCGAGTTCAAGGTCGCGGTGAACGTCGGCCGCCCGAAGGTCGCCTACAAGCAGACGCTCGCCGGCCCGAAGAACGTCGAGGCCCGCCACATCAAGCAGTCCGGCGGCTCGGGCCAGTTCGCGGTCGCGCGGGTCAGGTTCCGTCCCGATGCGGCGGCCGATCCGGTGCTGTTCGTGAACAAGGTCACGGGCGGCTCGGTGCCGAAGGAGTACATCTCCTCGGTCGAGTACGGCATCGAATCCGCGGCCGCGGGCGGCGGGCGCCTCGGCTTCCCGTTCGTCAAGATCTACGCCGAGCTCTACGACGGCCAGTCGCACGACGTCGACTCGAGCACGATGGCGTTCGAGGCCGCGGGCATGCTCGCGTTCCGCATGGCGATCGAGAACAACACGATCCTGCTCGAGCCGATCATGAAGATCGAGGTCGAGGCGCCCGAGCAGTACACCGGTGACATCATCGGCGACCTCTCGAGCCGCCGCGGCATCATCGAGGAAATGGTCACCAAGCCGGGTGGCGTCACGACCGTCAACGGCAAGGTGCCGCTGGCGGAGATGTTCCAGTACTCGACGAGCCTGCGGTCGATGACGCAGGGCCGCGGGCACTACTCGATGGAACCCTCGACCTACGAGCCGGTCCCGCCGAACATCGCCGAGAAGGTCCTGAAGGAACTCTGATCGGTCGCGGCAGCCACCAGGCGGCAGCTCCGATCGCCGACCGATGCATCCAGACGCCCGCAGCAGCCCGGACGGGACCGAGTCCTGGTCGATCAAGATCGACAAGGACTACCTGAAGTTCAGCGCGGCGCACTTCCTGATCTTCCCGGATGGCACGGCCGAACGTCTGCACGGCCACAACTACAAGGTCTTCGTCGCGATCCGCTCGGCGCTCGACGCGCACGGTCTGGTCCTGAACTTCAAGCAGGTCAAACCGCTGATCAAGTCCGTGCTCGACGAACTCGACGAGCGCTGGTTGGTGCCCGGCAGGCATCCGGTGCTACGCGTCGAGCAGCGGCCGGGGCTCGTCGAGGTGCGCTATCGCGACCGCTACTACGCGGCTCCACCCGAGGACGTGCTCGTGCTGCCGATCAGCAACACGAGCGCGGAGAATCTCGCGGCCCACGTCGGACGCCAGCTGCTCGCGCGGATCGCGAGCGCGTTCCCCGCGGTGCGCATCAGCCAGCTGGAGATCGGGGTCGAGGAGACCCGCGGCCAGCGCGGGATCTGGCGCTGGGATCAGCGCTGACCTTCGAAATGCTCGTAGACGAGCTTCGACACCGCGCGCAGGAGTGCGTACCCCGCGTTGTCGGGGCCCCAGCTCTGATCGACCTGGTTCTTCGTGATCACGCACAGCACGTACTCGCCGTGCCTTCCGTGCACGAGCAGCACCTCGGAACGCGAGCGGTTGACCGCGCCCTGCTTGCTGATCGTGGCGACCCCGACCGGCACCATCGCGACCGCCTCCTTGTCCCAGTACGTGCGTGCGAGCGCCCGGAGCATGCGCTCGCTCGCTGCCGGGTCGACCGCGCGGCGTTCATGGATCGTCACCAGCAGTTCCGCCATCTCGCGGGGCGTGGTCTGGCCCCAGCCGAAGCTGCTGCGCGCATCCTCGCGTCCCGGCGTGCGTGAATTGACGCGCGTGTGCACGAAGCCGTTCCTGGCCAGCCACTCGTTGATCGCCGTGCCGGTGCCCGCGAGTTCCTGCAACCACAGGCTCGCGGTGTTGTCCGACAACGAGCACATGAGCCAGATCAGCTTGTCGAGCTCGAGCTTCGTGCCGGCCTTCAGGTTCGCGCTCAGGTCCTCCTCGTCGTAGGCGCGGCTCGCGTCGTAGACCAGCGGCTGCCTGGCGTCGATCTCGCCCCGCGCGAGCCTTGCCATCAGGCCGCACAGGATCGGGACCTTGATCAGGCTCGCGGTCGGGAACAGCTCGTCGGCGCGCAGGGCGGCCGTCGCGCCGTTGCGCAGGTGCCGCACGTAGATGCCGACGTCGCCGCCGAAGCCGGCGACGCTGGCCCTGAGCTGGCTCTCGAGCGAAGGTGCGGCAGGGGTGGCACAGGCCGCGAGGGCGATCAGGCCCGGGACGAAGGTCCAGCGGTGCATGGGCATGCTGGTACAGGACGATCGCGATCCGCACCAGGGAGCGCTGCGCGCCACCCGCCCGCGAAAAAAAGGCGCGGGGTGCGCTCCGCATGGAGGGAACGCACCCCGCAGAGACCGCGCGACTCGCACGCCGCACGGGCAGGGATGAGCGGCAACCTGGACCTTGGAGGGAGTGGCTCGAGCCAGAAGACCTGGTCAGCGGAACCGTCCGGCTGACCTGGCACCGGGGCGTTGCGCCCCGCTCAGACCCCTCTGATGGAGTGCCGTGTCTTCGCGTCCAGGCTCGAGACCACCGGGTCCCGGCAGCTACCGTCATTGACAGAGAGCATCGCGGGGTGCATGGAACCCCGCGAAAGCGGCGCTCGGACGTGATGCCGTGCGGGCCTTGTTCCGTGAGCGTGCGCAGACCCTGGGCAGCGACCGGTGAGATCGCTACAAGTCCATTCTCCTTCGGGCCTAAGGCTGGATCCCCCGCGCGATCAGTCGCGCCGGGTGGTACCAAGCATCGGGAGATTCACCAGAGCTGTGTCCGAGTTGGCCCCCGGGAAGGGCGGGCCTGTGCGTGTGCGCCTGAGCATCGAGCCCGCCACTAGTCAGCGGCATCCTGCTGGTAACGGCGCCCGGCATCAAGGGGCGAAGTGCGGTCGCGCCGGCGCGCCCGAGCGCGCGATCTCGCGCACGTGCGCATGCACCTCCATGGCCCGCGCGATGCACTGATCCGAGTTGTGGTACTCGTAGCGGCCGAAGCGGCCGAACGTGATGTAGCCCGAGGTGTCGAACCAGCCGCGCACCCGCGCGATGCGCTGCTGGAACTCGTGGTCGTAGTCGATGTAGGCGTACTCGACCGCGGTCGTGTCGGTGTGGATCACGGCCTTCGCCGGCAGCACGCCGGCATCGTCGAGCTGCCGGACGAGCGCAGTCACGAATTCGCGACTCGCGCGCAGATCGCCGCGGTGGGTGACCTCGGCCATGAACGAGCCGCAACCTTCCGGGGCGACGCTCGGCGAGTAGTTCGAGAAGTAGGTCACGCGGTTCGCTGGTCCCTGCTCCGCGAAGGGCAGATAGATCCACGAGTAGGGCGCGAGGGGCGCGTCCAGCCTGGTGCCGATCAGCACGTTCAGGAGCGAGATCGGCTTCAGGGCGCCGATGTCGGCCCGGATCTCGGCCGGCAGATCGGCGAGCGCCGCTGCGATCTGCGGCAGAGGCACCGTGTTCACCACGAGGTCGAAGGCCTCGCCGTCGACCGCGAAGCCGTTGCCGCGGCGCTCGACGCGCTGCACGGCATGGTTGCAGTGCACGGTGAAGCCGCCGCCGGCCACGGTGCCGCGGACCAGCGTCTCGAAGCCGCCCTGCTTCGGGAAGTTGAACACGGCCTGGTGCACGTAGCCCTGCGTGTCGATCCCGACCGCGCTGCGCAGGATGTCGGCGATCGGGGCCTCGGGCACGCGCCCCGCGACCCATGAGGAACTCATGCGCGCGAGGTCGCACTTCCAGATCTTCTGGTTGTACGGAACCATGAAGTGCCTCGCGAACCCTGCGCCCATCCGCCACAGGATCCATGCGTCGAAGCTCTGCGGGCAGGGCGTGCCGAGACGGCGCTGCACGTAGGCCTCGAGGTAGCCCTCCATGCACTCGACGACGACTTCCTTGGGCAGGTGGCCGACGCCGTTCTCGAACGGGTAGGGCACCCAGCGGTCGTGCCAGCGGATCCTGGTCTCGCGCTGCCGCTCGACCACGCCCGCTTCGCCACCGCACCGCTCCTTCATCCAGGCCATCACGTCCTTGCGCTTGCTGAACATGATGTGCCCGCCGGCCTCGTCGTAGACGAAGCCGCCGCTCTGCTTGCTCTTGCACAGGCCGCCTGGACGGTCGCTCTTCTCGAGCACGGTCACCGAGTGCCCGTCCTGGGCGCAGAGCCGGGCGAGCGTCGTGCCGGAGATGCCGGCTCCCAGGATCGCGATCTTCAAGGTGCGGGAAGCATCGAGAAACGGGCCGCGCTGTCTACAGCAGCATCCGTAGAATCCCGCGCCTTGACTGGAACGCCCCTCACCGACGGCCTGCTGCCGCGCTCCCGCGAACGCCTCGTCGTCCTGTCGCTGTCACTCTCCGCGTTTGCGATGGCGTTGAACGCCAACGGCATGGCGCCCTTGCTGCCGCACCTGACGCAGGAGTTCGGCCTCGACGACAAGGCCAGGGCCGGCGTGCTCGCCGGCGTGCCGCACCTCGGCAACGCGTTGGGCGCGCTCCTGATCGGACCCCTGGTCGATCGGATCGGACGCCGGCAGCCGCTCCTGCTGAGCCTCTGTGTGTTCGCGATCGCGAGCGCGCTGCATGCGTTCGTCGGCAGCTACGGAGTGTTCGTCGCCGCCAGGCTGCTGACCGGGATCGCGGTCGGGATCGCGTTCACCTGCGCCTCGGCCGCGGTCGCCGACCTCGTGCCCTACACCCGCCTGGGCCGGGCGATGGGGGTGTTCAACGCCGGGATGTTCCTCGCGTTCGCGGCCGGCATGCCGCTCGCCTCCTGGCTCGGCAGCCTCGGGCAGTGGCGGCTCGTGTTCCTGATCCAGGCCGGTCTCGGGGCCGTGGCGCTGCTCGCGGCGACGTCCCTGCCGCCGGGCCTCGGCCGCAGCGGCAGGTCCGTATCGCCCTGGCTCGTGCTGCGCGAGCCGA
>CAZSKV010000737.1:0-2125 GCA_964607495.1 uncultured candidatus Brocadiaceae bacterium | reverse complement strand
GTCGGCGTCGGCGCCGCCGGAGTGTGCGCGACCTCGGCCAACGACGGTGCGACCTTGCGCACTTCGGCGTGCGCGGCGAGGAAGGTGTTCCGTTCCTGGAGGAACGGCTGCAGCCCCGGCACGGTCACGATCCCGAAGTTGATCGCCGTCGTCATGCCGAGGTCGAACTGCGCAATCGTGTAGACGCTCTTGGTGTCGGCGGCGACGAGCGGCCGGATCATCGCCCGCAGCTGGTCGATGCGCGCCCCGAGGACCGCCTGCGAGAACTCGGGCAGCATCGCGCGATAGTGCGCGAGATAGCGCGCGCGCCACTCGGGACGCTGCAGGATGCGGGTCATCAGCGGACGCGGGTTCGCGGCGTCGTTCTCGCGGTAGAAAGGCTCCATCCGCGCGACTCCCGTCGTGCCGAGGCTGTCGGTCAGTCCGCCGAAGCCGTTGTTCACGTCCCACGGGTAGATCATCAGGCGGCCGTGGAACAGGTCCTCGTAGAGGTAGAAGTTCTTGCACACGCGCCCGATGTAGCTGTCGAGGTGGGCGGTGACGTTGGCGACGGCCAGGAAGCGCAAGGCGTTGTCGACGTCGAGCACCTTCGGCAACTCGGTCGGGAGCTGCGCGAGCGGCGTGTTGTTGAGCACGTCGACCGTGCGGATCAGGTCGACCCAGGGCAGGTGCGGATTGTTCTCGGTCCTGAGTTCGTAGGCGGTCGTGTAGGGCGTCTGGCTGGTCCCGAGCCAGGTCAACGCCGTGTTGCTGTAGGGCACGTTGCCGGTGCGCTCGCCGCGGTAGCGATTGCCCTGGTCCTCGGGCATCCACTCCTCGAGGAAGTCGCGGTTGATCTGCTGGGTGTGCGTGAAGAGCCCGAGGTCCTCGCCGTTGACGAAGAAGCGCACGTAGCAGCACTTCGGCGCGGGCAGATACCGGCGCATGAACTCGTAGCCCGCGACCTCGCGCACGAAGGTCGGATCCCAGACGTTGTTGCTGATGTTCAGCGTGTCATAGCCCTGCACGTTCTGCCCGGGGATGAACTCGTCGAACGCGAGCTTCCACGGGCGCTTGTCGGTCTTGCCGGTCGGCAGGAAGTGTAGGTCGAGAAGCCCTTGTGCCGCGCGCCGACATCCTTGTAGACGACGTTGTCGATCTTGACGTCGACCTTGATGTAGGTCTTGGACGCGAAGTTCGCGGCCATCACCGTGCGCCAGCTGGCGGGGGCCGTGACCTCGATCGTGCGGATCGTGCCGATGTCGTAGAGGTCCTGACCGAGGACGCTGCCCGCCAGCAATCCGAACGCGAGGAGAAGACGTGCCAGATCGTGCATGGATGCCTCCTCGGGCATCTGACCCAGGCCCCGAAACCTGGTCAACCCCTGCGACGGCGGATCGGGGGCGTGCCGGCCGAGGTAGTGGAACGCTCGCCCGCCGGGTTCAGTCGCCGACCACCAGCTTGCGGCCGTCACTCACCGCCAGACCCAGCGGGCCGCCCTGCGGATCGACTACGAAGGCCTGCGCGAAGAGTGGGACACCGCGCAATTGCGGGTCCAGTGGCACGGCCAGGCCCATCGTCGCGAAGCCAGACGTGTTGGTCATGCCGGCCAGTGGCACGATCGGAACCTGGAGATAGAGCGTGCAACCACCACCGAGGTCGAGCCGCTGTCCCTGCGCCGCCAGACCGAGCGCCCAGATGGCTGCCGCGCGCGCAGCATGCAGATCGAAGCGCAGATCGGCACTTCCGAGATAGGGCAGCGTGCTGAGCAGCGAGGGCGCGCCGTTCGCGCCGGCACAAGGGATTCCGAACGCCAACGACACCGGCCGAATGACAGCACCGTGGTGCCACATGTCGGCGACGATCCACTGGTTGGCGTTCAAGCCTCCGAAGAGCGAATTGCGCCGGCGGAAGGGGTCATGGAACATCGCGTGGCCGGATCGCCCGTTCGGCCACGCAGTCGTGGGTTGCTTCACCCACTGCAAGCCGTCCCACTCCCAGGTGTCCGACAGGGTCAGCGTCCCTGCCCATCCGCCGAAGAGCACGGTACGGCGGCTCCAGGAATCGAACACCAAGGAATGCACGGCGCGTGCCGGGGGACTCGCGACGGGCGTGCGATCCATCCATGCCGTTCCATCCCATTCCC
>CAZSKV010000736.1:0-11427 GCA_964607495.1 uncultured candidatus Brocadiaceae bacterium | reverse complement strand
GGCGATCGCGGACGCCTACGGGATCATCAAGATCATGATCCAGGAGGGCTACAAGGCGCAGATGCACCTGCTGGTCAATCGCGTGCGTTCGCCCGAGGAAGCGGAGCAGGTCTACAAGAAGCTCAAGGGCTGCACCGAACGTTTCTTGAGCTTCGACCTCAACTATCTGGGCTTGCTGCCGGAAGATAGCAGCGTGGAAGGAGCCGTTACGAAGCGGTCACCCTTCTGCGAGGCCTTCCCGGGCAGCGTGGCGACGCGCTATCTGAAGAAGGTGGTCTCGTCGCTCGAACGGT
The DNA here is from genome assembly GCA_964607495.1 of uncultured candidatus Brocadiaceae bacterium. GTDB lineage: Bacteria > Planctomycetota > UBA1135 > UBA1135 > UBA2386 > CAZSKV01. Next base: position 11,134 of record CAZSKV010000736.1, on the reverse strand, counting down.
TTCTTCCGGTTCCGGCGCGCGCCACCTGATCAGCAGCGCGGCGGAAGCGGGAACGGGAAGGCATCACGGCAGCGGGAAAGGGCAGGCAGAGCGCACCACGCGCTCGCTCGAGACAAGAGGCGACTCAACGGAGACAGCTGGCAATGAGCCGTTTGACGAATCACAACCCGTCCAAAGACATGAACGTGAAGCAGGAAAAGGACCGCCCGGTCGGAGTGGGCATGGGCGAGGACATGGGCGACGACGATGGCCTTGGCCGACAGGCCAACAAGGGCATCCTCGCCGACCGTGTCGCCGAGGAACTCAACGTGCCGCGCCGCACGGCCGCGCGCGTCCTCGACGCCGTCCTCGACTCGGTCCGCGATCTGCTGCGCACGCGCGGCCGCGTGGCCGTCAAGGGCTTCGGCACCTTCGAGCGCAAGATCCGCAAGGGTCGCGCCTACAAGCACCCGCTGACCGGGCAGAGCATCGAGGTCGCCGACAAGGAGACCATCCTGTTCAAGCCCAGCGACCAGCTGATCATCGACACGCGCACGGGCGCGGCCGCGCCGCCGAAGAGCAAGGGTCCGGGACTGTCCGACGACATGCTCTTCAAGGGCTGAGCGGAGGACCCAGGTACTACAACTCGACGGCCCGCCGCGGCGGGCCGTTATGTTTGTACGCACCCGTGCCACCCCGCAACTCGCCCGCCCCGGCCTTCGTCGCCGCCGCCGTACAGTTCGACGTCGTCAGGGGAGACGTTCCAACCAACCGGACGGCCATGGAGCGCGGACTGCGCGCCGCGCACGCGGCCGGCGCGCGCCTCGCGGTGCTGCCGGAGATGTGGCCGACGTCCTTCGTCGCCACGGCGACCGAGGAGCTGGTGGCCGCCTCGCTGGCCGCGGAGGCGCGGATGGTCGCGCTCTCCGGCGAGCTCGGGATGCTCGTCGTCGGTGGCGGCATCGGCGGCAGCCCGGGCAAGCTCGAGAACCGCGCCGTCGTCGCCGACTGCGGGCAGGTGCTCGGCGTGTTCCGCAAGATCCACACCTTCTCGCCGCACGGGGAACAGCGGACGATGCGCGGCGGCGACGAAGCCCTGGTCCTCGACACCCGCTGCGGCCGGGTCGGCGTGCTCGTGTGCTACGACCTGCGCTTCCCCGAGCTCGTGCGTTGGTACTTCGACCAGGGCGCCGAGCTGCTGGTCGTGCCCGCGCAATGGCCCGAAGCGCGCGCGCAGCACTGGCGGACCCTGACCAGGGCGCGCGCCATCGAGAACCAGTGCTTCGTGGTCGGCTGCAACCGCACGGGCACCGACGTATCGCTGAAGACCGGCGAGCCGCTGACGTTCCCGGGTGACAGCCAGATCATCGACCCGATGGGCGAGGTGCTCGCCGCCGGCACCGGCGAGGCGGTGCCCGTGCTCGCGGAGATCGACCTGCGGAAGGTGCGGATGATGCGCAAGGTGCTGCCGATCGCGAAGGACCGACGGCCCGAGGTCTACAGGCGCCTGTGGGGCGCGCCGTTGCAGAATCCGCCGCTCAAGCGAACGAGCGCAGCCGATCCAGCTTCGCGGGACGCTGCAGGCGCGCCAGAGCCGCCTTCTGCAACTGGCGAACGCGCTCGGCCGTGATCCCGAGGCGGATCGCGATCTCACCCAGGGTCTCGGGCTCCTTGCCGTCGATGCCGAAGCGGCGCGTCAGGATCATGCGCTCGCGCTCCGGCAGGTCGGCGAGGACTTCTCCGAGACGGCCCGCGAGGCTCTCGTCGAGGACCGCGTCCGCGATCTCCGGGCTCTTGTCGTCTTGCAGCAGACTGCCGAGCGTCCCGCCCTCCTCACCAGGCAGCTCGGCGTCCAGGCTCACCGCATAGCGGCGGGTGGCGAGCAGCTCGCGGACCCGTTCGGCAGGCAGGTCGAGCTGCCGCCCGATCTCCTCGGCGGAAGGCTCCTGCCCCTGGCGGATCCGTTCGGCTTCGCGCACGCGCTGGATCTTCTTGAGCGCCTTCTGCACCCACACGGGCACACGCACCGTACGCGAGGCGTTGTAGAGCACCTTCAGGATCGCCTGCTGGATCCAGTACTGCGCGTAGGTCTTGAAGCGCACGTCGCGCCGCCAGTCGTAGCCGTCGACGGCCTGGAACAGCGACGCGTTGCCCTCCTGGATCAGGTCGATCAGGTCGACGCCGAGCCCGCGGTAGCGGTGCGCACAACCGAACACGAGGTGCAGCGAGGACTGCACGAAGAGGTTGCGCAGGGCCAGGTGCTCGTCGAGGCACGCCTGCAGGTAGGCGGCAGCGCGCGGATTGCGGCGCGCCAGCTGACGCAGGGCAGGCGCCGCGAACTCCGCGACGTTGTGGTCCCGGTCGGTCTGCACATCGCTCAGACCGAGCTCACGCAGGGCCGCGCGCGCGCGCGCACGCAGGAACTCGTGCCGCCGGGACATCGCAAACTCCGCCGCCCGGTCCAGGCGCGGCAGCCGCTGCACTTCCGCCTCGTAGAATCCCTGCCAGCTCACCCGCGGATCGATGGGCTCGAGGCTCGGGGGTGCCTCGACCGCGATCCGGACGCCGCGCTTGCGGAAGTCCTTGATCAGGCGCGCCATGTTCTTCACGAAGCGGTCGACCGGGACATCGAGCAGCTGGTCCAACCGCGCGAGCGGCAACGGCTCGGACTCCTGCTTGGCGCTGAGTCGCTCGCGGATCCTGGGTAGTGAAAGCATCGGGAACTGGGTACTGGGTGCGTCGGATTGGCGCGGGCGGTTGCAGGCAAGACGCCCGAGACAACCTCGCCACTCCCTGGTGCGAAAGAACTGTCGCCGGCCGCCCCCTACGTCGTGTCCATGGGGTCTGGCTCGGTGACCGCGGGGGACTAGCAAAGCCAGGGCCAAGACACCGGAGGGTCCCGCCCGGGAGGGATCCTGCCGACTCGACGCCGGCGGAGCTCGCGAGGGGGCGCAGCCGCTGCGACCGCGCCTGCAGGCCACCCGGCAGCACGCGCCGGGCTCAGCGACCGAGGATTCAACGCTTGCGGCTGGCGAGAAGCGCGAGAAGGGCAAGAAGCCCGAGCAGGCCCATCCCGATCGGCAAGATCGGCAGGTCGGCAGGGCCATGGTCTGCCTCTTCTGCAGGTCCGAGGTCGGCCGCGCCGGTGCCTTCAGGCTTGTCCTGGGCTGCGGCGAGCCTGGCGGCCGACGCGGAAGCGGGGTCGGTGGGCAGCTGCGAGACCTTCGGCTGCGCCCCAGGGGCCGACCGCGAGGCAGACTCCCCTGTGGCCCCAGCCGCAGGGTTGGCCGGCGCCGTGCGCGGCACGAACCGCACGGGCGGCTTCGGCAGGCTCGGACCGACGTTGGCCTCCGCGGCGGCTTCGGCGCGGAAGGCGCCGAGGGGGCTGCCGGTGTTGCCGTCGGTCAGGTTCACCTCGACCAGGGCCTTCACGCGGTGCTTTTGATGGGGCGCACCCCCCGCGACCCGGATCGGGATCTCGATCTGCGCGGTGTTCTCATAGACCGGCTGGCCCTTGAACTTCGGCTCCAGGCTGCCGAGCGGGGGCGGCTTGAGCTCCCAGGTGCCGAGCGAAATCTCTCCCTGCGTCGGCTCGTACTTCAGCTGCAACTGGCTGCCAGGAAAGATAACCGCATGGCTCTGCATGGCCAGGAGGATCGTGAGCGTGCCGGTTTCACCGGGCGCGATCCGCGCCGGCGACACGATGGAGACCACCGAGCAGGCGTTGCTGATCATCTCCCCACCTGCGCTCGAGGCGACCCCACCACCTTCGACGCCCGAGGCGTCGGCCTCGTTGCCCCCGGCGCGCTGCATGTCGAGCTTGCGTTGCGGCGATGGCACGGGCCCTTCCTGCCGTTCGCCACGCGGTGGCTCCTTCTCTTGCTTGACGTCCGGCGCCGGTTCCTGGGCCAGGGCGAGGCCCACCAAGAGCGGAAGGGAGAGAGCCAGGCTTGGTGCGAAGTTCATGGGGAGGGTGGCGGCACTTGGACGCACCTGGGGTGCTGATCCTGCAAAGTCATCCGTCGCTGGCAACAACCATACCCTCCCCGCCTCGCCGAGCTTGAATGAGCCTGAAACCGGTGCTATTTCTGCGTGCTTTCCCGTCCAAGCCCTGCTGAATGACCCGCGCCGCCGTCCCTTCGCTGTCCGATGCCCAGGTGCTCGATGCCCTGCGCTCGGTGCTCGACCCTGACCTCGGCCGCGACATCGTGAGCCTCGGCTTCATCAAGGATCTGCGAATCTGCGGCCAGAACGTCGCGTTCACCGTCGAACTGACGACCCCGGCATGCCCGGTCAAGGAGAAGCTGCAGCAACAGGCCGAGGCCGCCGTCCGCACGCTCCCGGGGGTCGAGCAGGTGACCGTGCAGATGAGCGCCCGGGTCACGGCCAGCCGCCCGCAGGGAAAGAGCCCGATCCCCGGAGTGAAGAACGTGATCGCGGTCTCCTCCGGCAAGGGTGGTGTCGGCAAGTCGACGGTGGCGGTGAACCTCGCGTGCGCGCTGCACCTCGAGGGAGCTCGCGTCGGCGTGCTCGATGCCGACATCCACGGACCCAACGTCGGCATGATGCTCGGCGTGTCCGGCCGGCCGCACTCCGCGGACAACAAGATCCAACCCTTCGTCGCGCACGGCCTGCAAGTGATGACCATGGCGCTGCTGGTCGCCGAGGACCAGCCGATCATCTGGCGCGGGCCGATGCTCAACAGCGCGATCCGCCAGTTCCTGTTCGACGTCGCGTGGCACGACCTGGACTACCTCGTCGTCGACCTCCCGCCAGGCACCGGCGACGCCCAGCTCTCGCTCGCCCAGCAGGCGGACGTGACCGGCGCCGTGCTCGTGACCACGCCGCAGGACGTGTCGGTGCTCGACGTGAAGAAGGCGGTCCGCATGTTCCAGACCGTCGGCGTGCCGATCCTGGGCGTGATCGAGAACATGGCCTACTTCACGCCGCCCGGGAGCACCGAGCGCTACGAGATCTTCGGACGCGGCGGCGGAGAGCGGATCGAGCGCCTCTTCGACATCCCGTTGCTCGGCCAGATCCCGATCGAGATCCCCGTGCGCGAAGGCGGCGACAGCGGCCGGCCGATCGTGCTCGGAGACGGCAGCAGTGCCGCAGCCCAGGCTTTCCGTTCGCTCGCGCGGCAGGTGGCCGCACGGGTCAGCACGCTCAACGCCAGGTCGCACCAGGAACCAGTACCATGAACCCGAACCAGACCCCGCCGACCACTCCCGCCCAGAAGGGCACGTTCAACGAACAGACCAAGATGGCCGACGTCCTGCGGCTCAACCCGAACGCCCCGTGGACGCTGCGCCAGTTCCACATCGGTGGCTGCCACCACTGCGGCTTCGACATGAACGACTCGATCGGCAAGGTCGCCGAGGACCACGGCGTCCCGGCCGCGATGCTGGTCACCGCGCTGAACAACTGATCCCGGGCGCGCGCCCGGTCGGCTTCGGCGCGCGGCGCAGGCCCCACGCCTCCAGCGTGGGGTTGCTCGGTCCGTCGCTGCGGAACAGCACGCCGGGCGCCTGCACGTGCTCGTGGATCGGCACGCCGCCGAAGTCGAACACCGGCTTGCCATAGCCATCGCCCTCCGCGGTCCGCCGGCTCGAGCGTGGGTGGTAGGCGAAGTGCAGGTAGTAGGCGCCTGGCAGCCAGAGCGTGTGCGGCGAGGATTGGATGTAGAGGTCTCCGGTCTCCAGATAGCCGTGCAGACCCCACTCCTGGCCGTTGCCGCGCAGGTTCTGCACCGCGGCGATCCGGATCGCGAAGTTGTAGCAGCCGTGGTTCGTGTCCGGCTCGATCCGATCCTGCGGCCGGCAGGAGTCGAGCCCGCCGAAGGCCGGGCAGATCGGCTTCATGCCGATGTTCTTGATCAGGATGCCGTCGGTCGGCGTGTGGTCGAGCGGCCGCATGTGGTTGCGCGGCGGGTCGGACAAGGCCGGCGTGTGTTCGTGCATCTCGAGCAGGCGGCGGCAGAAGCCGAGCGTCGCGTCAGAGTGCACTTCGTCGCCGTCCACGAAGAGCACGTGCGTGGCGCCGCGCCGGCGCGCCTCGAGCAGCATCTCCTCGCGGTTGTGCTGCTCGGAGTCCCCGCCGAAGCGCTCGAACACCGTCAGCTTGCCGGCGAGGTGCTCCATCCCGTGCACGACCTCCAGCGTCCGGTCGGTCGAGTGGTTGTCGTAGAGCAGGATCTCGTCGACGTGTGGCGCCACCGAGGTCAGGGCGTACCAGACCCAGTACTCCTCGTTCTTCACCATCGCGAGCGCGACGAGCTTCACGAGCCGTGCTCCGACGCCTGCAGGGGATCCATGTCGGAGTGATCGTCACCCGGGCGGTACCGGCTTGATTCGCATCGCGGCCAACGCGCCCTTGTGTTCGCCTCGGGTCTGGCCAAAATGCCGCCTCACAGCCCAGCCGGGCCACCCAGCACCCGCCACCCAACATGTCCAAGGTCAAAGAACTCACCGACAGCGACTTCGAAACGACGGTCCAGGGCTCGAAGGTCCCGGTGCTCGTCGACTTCTCGGCAACCTGGTGCCAGCCCTGCAAGGCCTTGGCCCCGACGATCGACGCTGTCTCGGATGAGTACTCCGGCAAGCTGAACGTCTACAAGGTCGACATCGACCGCTCACCCAACGTGACCGGCCAGTTCGGTATCCAGGGGGTTCCGACCTGCATCCTGTTCAAGAGCGGACAGGAGGTGGACCGGTTCATGGGGAATCAGGACCTGCGGTCGGTCAAGGCCCGCGTCAACAAGGTCGTCGGCGCGACCTAGAACCCGTCCCTGGAAGGTCCACGCGGCGGTTCAGGACCGGGCCCGCCGCGCGTGCGCCCAGAGGATCGCGAGCCCCAGCGGGAGACAGAGCCAGGTCACCCACCAGCGCGCTGGCCCTGCCTGCACGTCGACCAGGGCCAGGAGCACGGTCCCCTGGGGCAGGGTGGCCGCGAACTCGTGCGGCCCTGGCGCCGCCGCCACGAAGGCCAGGGTGCCGGCCGCATCGGTGCGACCCAGCGTTGCGACCTGCCCACCGGCCTGCCGGAGGCCCACCTCGAGGCCGACCAGGGGCTTGCCCTCGGCGTCACGGGCCGTGATCTGCAGGGGCTGACCGACTTCGAGCAGGTGGGTCGAAGGATCGAGCGATTGCGGGCAGACCAGCGAGAATGCGAGGAACGTGGCGAGCATCGATCCGGATCAGAACACGGCCGCAGCAGGAATCGTGACCCGCGACCTCGGCTGCTGCCAGTTCGCGAGCGTGCACGCGCAGATGCTGGAGCTCGCGGAGGCCGTGCGCAAGGGGCAGAGCCGGGGCGAGATCTGGCTGCTCGAACACCATCCGGTGTTCACGGCCGGGCGCGCAACGCCGCCACCGGACCTGCGGGAGGACATCGTCGCGATCGAACGCGGCGGCCAGATCACCTACCACGGCCCCGGCCAGCTCGTCGTCTACCCGATCATCCCGCTGCCCCGGCGGGACGTGCGCGCCTGGCTGCAGGCACTCGAGCAGTACGGCGTCGCGATCTGCGCCGGTCTCGGCCTCCTGGCCGAAGCCGGGACGGACGGCACTGGCGTGTTCGTGGTCGGCAAGAAGATCGCTTCGATCGGCGTCGCGATCCGGCACTGGGTGAACCTGCACGGGATCGCGCTCAATGTCGCGATGGATCTGACCCCGTTCGCGCAGGTCCGGCCATGCGGCAAGGACCCGGGCCTCATGAGCGACCTGAGCCGGGTGGCGGGCAGGGCGATCACGATCGAGGAGGTCAAGCAGTTCGCACGGCGCGAGGTTTTGCTTCTGACCGGGCCGGCGCCTGCTTAGAAGCTGGGAGCGCAGCCGCGTTGCCCCGCTGCCCCGCGCCCACTGCCGCACGCCCCCGATGACCGGCTCGATCGAACTCGACCCCGACCGGAAGCACCTCTGCATCCGCTTCCCCTACAACCCGCACCTCGTCGCGGAGGTCAAGGAGCTGCCGGGCCGCCGTTGGGATGCCGCCGGCAAGACCTGGCGCGTGCCGGCCGAGCACGTGGACGTCGTGCTGACCCAGCTCATGAAGCACGGGTTCGCCGTCGCGCCGGAGGTCAGCGGCCTGCTCGCCAGCGGCCCGGCCAAGGCCGCGGCCCCCAAGCCCAGGAGCACGGCACCGGCGGCCGCGCCAGGCGGTGACGCGCTGACGATCAGCGCGCTGAACCAGCGCATCCGCGACGCGGTCGGCAAGGCGTTCCCGGAGCCGATCTGGGTCGTCGGCGAAGTGCTCGACTTCGACAAGCAGAAGAACCGGCAGCACTTCTTCTTTGCGCTGGTGGAGAAGCGCGCCGGCGAGGACAAGGTCGCGGCACAGGCCGCGGTGGCGCTCTTCGCCACCACCGCCTCCCGCCTGCTCGAGAAGCTCGCGACGGCGCCCGAGCCGCTGACCCTGCGCGACGGCATCGAGATCCGGGCCCGTGTGCGCGTCGACTTCTATGCGCCGTCGGGCCGCTTGCAGCTCGTGATCGAGGACATCGATCCGGCGTTCACGCTCGGCAAGCTCGCGCTGACGCGCGAGGCGATCCTGCGCGAGCTGCGCGAGCTCGGCATCGCCGAGCAGAACCGCGCGAAGCCGCTGCCGGTCCCGCCACTGCGGGTCGGCGTGCTCGCGAGCCTGGACTCCGACGGCTGGAACGACTTCCTGAAAGAACTCGAGACGAGCGGCATCGGCTTCGCGGTCACGGCCTACGCGGTCAAGGTGCAGGGCGAGGAGCTGCGGCCGACGGTCCTCTCCGGCCTGGCCTGGTTCGCGCGCGAGGCAGCCGCGCACGACGTGTTGTGCATCATCCGCGGCGGTGGCTCGCGCACCGACCTCGCGTGGTTCGACGACCGCGAGGTGGCCCTCGCGGTCGCCCGGCACCCGCTCAAGATCCTGTGCGGGATCGGTCACCAGCGCGATCAATCGGTGCTCGACCTGATCGCCCATTCGGAGAAGACGCCGACTGCGGTCGCGGGCTATCTCGTGCGCGCCGTGCAGGACGAGGTCCTTGCGCTCGACGCGCGGGGCCGCCGGCTCTGTGCCGAGGCCAAGGACGCCGTGCACGCGGCCGAGCGCCGCCTCACGCTCGCGGCCCAGGAGCTGCGGCGCCGCACCGAGACGCGGCTCGGGCTCGAGCAGCGCACCTTCGTCGAAGCCCGCCGGCGGCTGACCTGGGGCACGCAGGCGCTGCTGCGGCGCCGCACTGAGCAGCTGCTGCACGCCCACGACCGCCTGCGCGCCGCGAGCGCGCTGCGGCTCGAGCGCGAGCAGCAGCGCCTCGCGAACGCGCAGACCCGGCAACGGCTGCTCGATCCGGCGACGATCCTGATGCGCGGCTACACGCTGGTCCGCGACCAGCAGGGCCGCATCGTCACCCGTGCGCGTTCCCTGGCGCCGGGCGCGCGCATCGCCGTGCGCTTCCGCGACGGCGTCGTGCACGCCCGCGCCGAACAGATCGAACCCGAGCCCGAAGCCTGAACACCATGGCCACGAAGAAACCCGAGAAGTCCGAGATCCCCTACCGCGACGCCGCTGCCGAGCTCGACGCGATCCTCGACGAGATCGAGGGCGGCACCGCCGACGTCGACGTGCTCGCAGCCAAGGTCGAACGCGCCGCGTTCCTGATCCGGCACTGCCGCGAACGCCTCGCCGGCACCGAGCTCGCGGTCAAGAAGGTCGTCGAGGAGCTGCAGGCAGCCGCGCAGGACGAGAAGCCGGCAGGGGAGAGCTGAGCGTGGACCTCAGCCTGATCCTCAGGGGCTACATCCCGTTCGTGATCAGCCTGACGTTCCACGAGGCGGCGCACGCCCTCGCGGCCCGGCTCGGCGGCGACAACACGGCCTATCTCGGGGGCCAGGTCACGCTGAACCCGGTGCCGCACATGCGGCGCGAGCCCTTCGGCACGATCGTCCTGCCGCTGCTGCTCCTGATCTCCACCGGCGGCAGACAGGTGATGGGCTGGGCCAGCGCTCCGATCGACCCGCTCTGGGCCATGCGCCACCCGCGGCGGGCCGCGGTCGTCTCCTTCGCGGGTCCGCTCGCGAACCTGCTGCTCGCCGTGTCGCGTTCGCGGTCCTCAAGTACGCGTTGCGCTCGGGCGTCGATCACCGCGAAGGAACATGGCTCGCGATCAAGCAGATCTCGGCGATGTTCCTCGAGCTGAACCTGCTGCTCTGCGTTTTCAACCTGCTGCCGGTGCCGCCACTCGATGGCGCCGGCGTGCTCGAAGGGATCTTCCCGCGTCTGCTGGGTCCGGTCTTCGCGGCGATCCGCAGCCAGCCCTTCGTGATGCTCGCGCTCTTCTTCGTGCTGATCAACTACGGCGGCTCGCTCTACGGGCCGATCATCGAACTCGTGGCCGGCTGGTTGTGACCAGCGCCGAGAGCACGCGCTCGCCGGCATCGACGCAGGGCGACATCAACCGCTCGTAGGCGAACTCGGGGTCGCGCGCGTCCGCGACCCGCATCAGGTAGCCGAGCTCGTCGTCCACCAGACCGAACACGAGCAGTTCCGGGCGGTGCGCCCGGGCCCGCAGATCGGCCGCGAACCCCGGCTCGATCTCGCCTGGCACCGTCGCGATCTCCAGGGAACCCAGGCGCAGGTAGCCGACCGTCGACCGCATCTCGCCACCGTATGCCGGCCGCAGGATCGCGAGGCTCAGCCGGCCGAGCAGCAGCGGGGGCGAAGTCAGCTCGACGAAGACGTCGCGGCGGCGCACCTCGAGCTCGCGCACGCCGAGCGGCACGGCCGCGCGCGCGGCCGCCTGCGCGAGCGTGAACAGGCGCTGCCCCATGATCGGGATCCCCTCCTCGCCGTTGGGACGCACCGCCGGGGTGACCATCGCGCCGAGCGCGCCGTTCACGAACACCGGCTGGCCGAGCCCGGCCTGTTGCCAGCGTTCACAGAGGTCGTGCACGAAGTCGGCCGAGACCTTGGTGTTGCCGCGCCGCAGCACTTCGGGGTGGCAGGCCAGGTGCAGGATCGCCGCCAGGGGCGCGCCGCTCTGCGCGTCGTGCGCCTGCACGACGTGGAATCGCCGGTCGAACACCTCCGGCCGGTTCGTGTTGCGCACCAGGCCCTGCGGCGGCAGCTCGGCCGAGCCGTGGCTCAGCCGGGCCGGCTTTGCCGCCGCCAGCGCTGCCGCAACCGCCTT
>CAZSKV010000735.1:0-8011 GCA_964607495.1 uncultured candidatus Brocadiaceae bacterium | reverse complement strand
GATCGCCGCTGCCGGCCGCAGGGCCTGCAGGCGCCACCGCGGCCGCGGCCGGCTGCGCGGGTGCTCCGCCCGCCGGTGCGTCGGCGCGCAGACCGCCCGCGCGGGCGCTGGCGAGCAGGTCCGCGAGCGTCGGCAGCATGCCCGCCTGGGCCATGCGCAGGAGCGCGAGTTCGAGCACGACGCGCCGATCCTCGAGCCGGCGGATGCGCTCGCGGCCGTTCAAGCCGGCCTGCAGCATCGCGTCGAGCCGGGCCGTGTCCGCGCCCTGGGCCAGCGCCACGAGGCGATCGCGGAGCACGCCGGGCTGGGTCACGAGGCCCGAGTCGGGACCGTCGAGCTTGAGCAACAGGATCGCGCGCAACAGCTCGACGAGATCGCCGAGGACTTCGCGTTCGTCGGCACCGGCGCGCACGACCTCGGCCGCGAAGTGCAGCGCGGCGCGCGCTTCGCCGCGCAGCAGCGATTCGACGGCGGCGAGGGCGGCGTCGGGACCGATGCGGTCGAAGAGCGCGCGGAAGGCGGCGAGGTCGAAGCCGGTGCCGCGGGCCTTGGCCAGCGGCAGCACGCGCTCGAGCGCCGTCTCGGCATCTCGCATGCCGCCGCGACAGTCGGCGACGATCGCGTCGAGGATCGCCGCGTCGATCGCGACACCCTCGAGCTCGCAGATCCTGGTCAGGCGCTGCTTGATCTCCGCATCCGAGACGCGGCGGAACAGCAGCACCTGGCAGCGCGAGCGGATCGTCTCCGGGACCTTGTGCAATTCGGTGGTCGCGAGCACGAACACGACGTTCGGCGGCGGTTCCTCGAGCGTCTTCAACAGCGCGTTGAACGCGGAGCGCGTCAGCATGTGCGCTTCGTCGAGGATGTAGACCTTGTAGCGCGAGCCCATCGAGGCGAAGGCGACCCGATCGCGCAGCTCGCGGATGTCGTCGACCATGTTGTGCGACGCCGCGTCGATCTCGATCACGTCCGGGTTGCTGCCCGCGAGGATCGCGCGGCAGGGCTGGCACTCGCCGCACGGGTTCGCGCTCGGACCGCGCGCACAGTTCAGCGCCCGCGCGAGGATCCGCGCCGACGTGGTCTTGCCGACCCCGCGCGAACCCGAGAACAGGAACGCGTGCGGGATCCGGCCCGAGTCGAGTGCCGACGCGAGCGTCTGCAGGATCGCGTCCTGGCCGACGACCTCGGAGAAGGACTTCGGCCGGAAGCGCCGGGCAACGACCTGGTAGGGCTCGGGATCGCGCATCCGCCGCTCAGTTGCCGACCACGGCCTTGGCGCCGTTGCTCGTCGCGAAGCCGAAGGTGTTCGCCTGCGGATCGCGGATCAGGGTCTGGCTGTAGAACTCGACGAAGAGCAGCGCCGGGTCGTTGGGCACCGGGAAGCTGATGCTGGCGACGTTGCTCGCATTGGCTTGGGCCGCGATCAGGATCGGCGTGTCGCAGAGCAGCTTGCAGCCGGTCATGCCGATGACCGAGAGGTCGAGATCCTGCTGCTTCGCGCCGATGAAGAACCAGGCCTGGCCCGGGACCTTGTCGGTCGCGAGCTTGCACACCTCGCCGATGCGCGGCGCGTCACCACCGAGCGCCGGCGTGCCGAGGGACGTCGCGCACGCAGTGCCGTAGGCGGTCAGGCCCGGCACGGCGCGGATCTCGAACGCATCGAACGCGTAGAACTGCTTGTAGGTGCTCGCGATGTTGCGCAGCCAGAACGTGACCTTGGTGGTCGGTCCCGGGACCGTGAACGCGAGTTCCGGCGTCAGCACGTAGGTGTCGATCGTCTGGCTCGAGACCGGCAACGTGACCGTGGTCTTGTTGCCGCCGACGTCGACGATCAGGTCGAGCGGCACTGCGTTGGTCGCATTCTGCTGCTTCTTGACGCGTGCGGTCGCGACGTAGCTGCCGGCCGGCAGGTAGTAGTCGGGCGAGCCGAACTCGAGCCACCAGACGTTGTTCAGCTGGTCGGTCTTGCCGAACGCGGAGTCGAGGTCGGTGACGTCCTCGTTGTAGTACGGGTTGCTCCACGCGTGCCACCACGTGCGCGCGAGGCTCTCGTAGACCATCACGGAGCCTGGATGCGTCGTGCCGAGCGCGAAGGAATCGAACTGGTAGTTCTGCACCTGGACCGAACCCTGGCTGAAGCCCTGCAGCTTGAACACGAGCACCGAGTTCGGCTGCGTGACCTTGAACTCGACGGAGGGCGTCAGCACCCAGGTGTCGGGCTTCTGCGCGGCAACCGGGAGTTCGGCGCTGTGCAGCACCCCGTTGACGGAGACCGTCAACACGAGCGGGTAGGCGCCGGTCTGGTCGGTCAGCTTTTGCACGCGGATCGCGGCCGCGTAGTTGCCCGGCTGGACGGGGATCGGCGTCGAGGTGTAGTCGAGCAGCGGCGCCGAGTTCAGCTGCGAGACCGTCGCGAAATCCGCGCTGGTCGAGGGGACGTTGTCGGTCCAGTTGGGGGCACCCAGTGCATGGGTCCACTTGGCGTTCAGGCTCTCGAAGGTGTGGGACTGTGCCGACAGACCGGCGGCCAGCAGGAGTCCGATCGGACAGAGACGAGTGATCAGCATGGGCGGTGCCTTTCCTTGATTGAGGTGCCGCGGATGCTATCCCAGCCGGCCTGGGACACGAGGGCCTGCCGGCGGTTGCGTCAGCCGTCGCTGATCCGCTCGATGTCAGCCCCGATGCACTGGAGCTTCTCCTCGATGCGCTCGTAGCCGCGGTCGATGTGATAGACCCGCCGCACGTCGGTGTGACCGCGCGCGACCAGGCCAGCCAGCACGAGGCCGGCGCTGGCCCGCAGATCACTCGCCATGACCGGGGCGCCGATCAACTGCTGGCAGCCCTCGATGATCGCGCTCGGGCCCTCGCGACGGATGCGGGCGCCGAGGCGCACGAGTTCCGACGCGTGGATGAAACGCTCCGGATAGACCTTCTCGGTGATCACCGAGACCCCGTGCGCGTGCGCCATCAGCGTCATGTACTGGGCCTGCAGGTCGGTCGGGAACCCGGGGTAGGGCAGGGTCGTGATGTCGACGGCTTCGATCCGGCCCGACCGCGTCGGGACGTTGCGGACCGTCCGGCCGGCGGCATCCACCTCGAACTCGGCGCCAGCCGCGCGCAGGCGGTCGAGCACGGCGATCAGATGGTCGGCGCGGGCGTTGGTGATCGTGACCGGTGCATTGAGCAGCACGGCGCCGATCAGGAACGTCCCGGCCTCGATCCGGTCTGGGATGATCGTCCATTCGCAACCGTGCAGGCGTTCGACGCCGTCGATGATCAGGCAGTGGCCACCGACGCCGGCGATGCGGGCGCCGCAGGCGTTCAGGAACCCGCAGAGGTCCTCGATCTCCGGTTCCATGGCCGCCATCTCGAGGATCGTCGTGCCCCGCGCCAACACCGCAGCCATCACGGTGTTGGCGGTGCCGCCGACGGTCGACCCGTAGCTGCCGCCCAGGAAGATCGTGCTGCCGCGGGGTTGACCGGTCGCGGTCACGTAGCCGTTCTCGGCCTGCAGATCGGCGCCGAGCGCCGTCAGGCCCTTGAGGTGCAGGTCCACCGGCCGATGCCCGATCACGCAGCCGCCGGGATAGCTGACCGTGGCCTGGCCGCGGCGCGCCCAGAGCGGCCCGAGCACGAAGAACGAAGCCCGCATCGTGCGCACGAGGTCGTACGGCGCGGTGTGCACGGTCTTGTCGACCGCCTCGATCTCGAGATCGCCGTTGCTGCGGCGTTGGACGCGCATGCCGAGCAGTTCGAGGATGCGCAACATGTTGTCGATGTCCTTCAGGCGCGGCACCCCGCGCAGCAGCACCGGGCCATCGATCAACAACGTGGCGGCGAGGATCGGCAACGCCGAGTTCTTGCTGCCGGAAGTGGCCACCGTGCCGTTCAGCACGCGGCCACCGCGAACGCGAATTCGATCCACTGACCCCCTCCAAGGAGCATGGAAACCACCCGGCGGCGGACCCCGCTGACCTCGAGCTCCGCAACCGTTCGGCGGGCACCACCGCCAAGCGGTCGCGCGCCGACGCGCAGATGCTAGCGCGCGATCCCGCAGGTGCCAGCGCGAACCTCCGGCGCAGGACTCTCGTGCATCGAGCCGGCGCGCGGCACGATGCGCAGATGCGCATCCTGCTGGTCTCGCACGGTCTGCCGCCGGAGAGTGTCGGCGGGGTCGAGCAGCACGTCGAAGGACTCGCCCGCGCCCTGTGCGCGCGCGGCCACGAAGTTGCGATCTACACCAGGACCGGGCGCGCCGGACCGGCGCAGGGCACGTTGGTCGACGATCCGCCCGGGCACCTGCCATGCCGCGTGTCGCGCGTCGTCTACCGGCACGAGGGCCTGCAGGGGCTCGCGACGCTCTACCGCGACGACGTGCTCGACGCCGCGTTCGCGCGCTACCTCGGCGACACGCGCTTCGACGTGGTGCACGTGCACCACCTGACCGGCATCTCCTGCGGCATCCTCGACCGCCTGCGCACGACCGGGATACGCGTCGTCCTCACGCTCCACGACTACTGGCTGATCTGCGCGCGCGGACAGATGTGGCACCGCACCGGGACCGTGTGCGCGCAGGTCGAGCCCGAGCGCTGTGCAGCCTGCCTGGAACCCACGTTCGGCGGCCTGCCTGCCGGCGTCGCCCCCGCGCACCTCGCGCAACTGCATGCGCAGGCGCTCGGCTGGCTGCGGGGCGTCGATCAGATCGTCGTGCCGTCGGCGGCGGTGCTGCCGCCGTTCGCGGCGCTGGGTCTCGCGACGGACAGGTTCCGCGTCGTCGGCAACGGCGTCGACACGCTCGCGCTCGAGCAGGTGCCGGCTCCGCCCGAGGTGCGTGCGGGGCCGCTGCGCGTCGGCTATCTGGGCACCCTGATCCCGAGCAAGGGGCTCGATGTGCTGGTCGACGCGATCGCGCTGCTGCCGCCCGGCACGGCCAGCCTCGACATCTTCGGCAACGCCGTCCCCTACCACGGCGACGCCGGGTTCCTGACCCGCGTGTTCAGCCGCCTCACGCCGGAGTCCGCAGTGCGCTACCACGGACCCTACCGCACCGAGGCGCTGCCCCGGATCCTCGGCGACCTCGATGTCGTGGTCGCCCCGGCGCTCTGGCAGGAGGCCTTCGGTCTCACGGTGCGCGAGGCGATGGCTGCCGGACGCCCGGTCGTCGTCAGCCGGATCGGCGGGCTCGCCGAGGCCGTGGCAACCGGCGCGGAGGGCTGCGTCGTGGCCCCGGGCGACCGCGAGGGTCTGGCGGCAGCGCTCGCGACCCTGGCCGGCGACCGCCGCCAGCTCGTGGCGATGGGACGCGCCGCCCGGCGGCAGAGCCGCGGCTTCCTGACGATGGCCGCCGAACTCGAGGCGATCTACCGCGAAGTCGCGGCCGGCACCGCGCGCGCTTGACCGGCCTGGCCGGGCGGCCTAGCCTCTTGGGCTTTTCCGCACGGCACGGAACTCGCTTCCGGCCCCATCCGAGTCCTCGAGAGCAGGCATCCGCATGACCGAGCAAGCGGTCCAAACATCTTCGCCCGTACCGGGAGGCGCGCTGGAACTGATCCAGGGCGCGATCCACCACGACTCGATCAAGCAGTTCCGCCGCCGCGTGTTCAGCAGTGTCGGCGAGCTCGAACACCTGCGCGACTGGCTCGGGTCGCCGATGGCGACCGGGCTGCCGCGCGGCCTCGTGCTCTGGGCGCTCGGCCGCCACGAGGAGGCCCTGCCCCTGCTCGAGGCGGAGCGCAACAACCCCGCGATCGCGGACTGCATCGCCCGCAGCTTCCTGGCGCTCGGCGACTGCGACAAGGCCGAAGCCATGCTCAAGAGCAAGGCCGAGGACAAGACGCAGGCCGCGACCTGGCTCGAGATCCTCGATGCTCGCGGTGACGCGGCGAAGCTGACGAAGACCGTCGCCAGCCTCGAGGGCAACCTGACCAAGGCGGACCTGAAGTACTTCCACGGCCGGATCGCCGAGATCGAGCACGATGGCACGCGGGCGATTCAGCTCTACGACGAGGCCCTGCAGCTCGATCCGAACCACCGCCAGGCGCTGTTCCGGCTGGCTCTGAACGTGGACCTGCGCGGCGAGGACGAGGAGGCGCGGGAGCTGTACGAGCGCGCGCTGCTCGTCCCCCCCGTCAACGTCTCGGTCGTCATCAACCTCGGCGTGCTCTACGAGGACATGGGCAACTACCGGCGGGCGATGCAGTGCTTCGACCTCGCGCTGCAGGCGGACCCGATGAACCGGCGGGCGCGGCTCTACCGCCGTGACGCGGCCGCGGCCCTGAACATGTACTACGACGAGGATCAGGAGCGGCGCGAAGACAAGCGCAACCGCCTGCTGCGCACTCCGATCAACGACTTCGAGCTCTCGGTCCGGAGCCGCAACTGCCTCGCGAAGATGAACATCCGCACCCTCGGCGACCTGGTCAAGAAGACCGAGGCCGAGCTGCTGAGCTACAAGAACTTCGGTGAGACCTCGCTGCAGGAGATCAAGGAGATCCTGCGCAACAAGGGCCTCCGCCTCGGCATGGCCGCCGACGAGCTGATGAGCGGCTCGCTCGGGGAACCGGTCGAGGAGGAAGTCGAGATCTCGGACGAGTCTCCGGATCCGAACAACCCTGATCCGGCGAAGCGGCCGATCTCCGAGCTCGACCTGTCGGTGCGCTGCCGGCGCATCGTCGAGCTGCTGAAGATCAAGACGATCGGCGACCTGACGTCACGCACGGAAGCCGAGCTGCTGGCCTGCCCGAACTTCGGCCAGACCTCGTTGAACGAGATCAAGACGCGCCTCGACGAACTCGGCCTGGCGTTGCGCGGCTGAGCAGCCGCCCGCGCGATGTACGACCACGTCGAGGGCCTGGTCACGGACAAGGAGCCGGCCCGGGTCGTGATCCGCGCCCACGGGGTCGGCTACGAGTTCAAGGTCCCGGTCGCAACCTCGGCCGGGCTGCTGGTCGGCCAGGCCGCCCTGCTCTACACGATCCTGCACGTGGTCGACGGCAACCCGAGCCTGCTCGGGTTCGCGAGCCGCGCCGAGCGCGAGCTCGCCCGCCGGCTGCTCTCGGTCTCCGGCGTGGGGCCCGCGATCTGCCTCGCGATCCTGTCGATGTATCCACCCGCGCAGATCGCCAGCGCGATCCAGGGTGGCGACCACCAGCTCCTGCGCCGCGTCAAGGGGGTCGGCACGAAGACCGCCGAGCGCTTGTGCCTGGAGTTGCGCGACCACCTCGACGATCTGGACCTCGAGGGGCGGGCCGCCGCGCGCATCGTCGTGCCGCGCACGCACGAGGATGCCCTGCGCGCACTGATCACGCTGGGCTACAGCGAGAAGGAAGCCCGCGAGAAGCTCGCGAAGGCGGCGGCGGCCCGACCGGATGCCGCCACCGAGGAATTGATCAAGACCGTGCTGCGCAGCTGAGAGCCCTGCCGCGGGCGGGGCTCAGCCGTCCTTCTTGTCGGCCTTCTTCGGTTCCTTGGCGATCTCGCACACCATCGGCGCACTCAGCTGGTGCTTGCCCCAGGCCAGCGTCAGGCTGCCCTTGCCGGTCTCCTTCTTGTCGGCCGCGAGCTCGATCGACAGCTTCTCGACCGACTTCTCGCTCTTGGTGTAGGTCATCGGCGCACTCACGGCGACCGCGGTGCCCTGCTTGACCATGTCGGCAGTCATGAACGGCGTGAGCTGGTTCTTGCGGCACTTCTCGGCGTCGAAGAGCACGAGCGTCCATTCGCCTTTCTCCGAGCAGGCGATGCCCAGGTAGTACTGGCCGGCCGCGACCTTGGCGCCGCCGAGCGTCAGCGCGCAGCTGGTCTCGAACGAAGCCCAGTAGTCCTTGCCCAGCCGGGCGGCGTTGCCCTTCGCCTTCTCGACCTGCAGGTCGTACTCGTCCTTCCACGACGGCTGTCCGTACTGCAGGAACAGGAAGCCGGGCGAGGAGAAATCCTGGTTGAAGAAGAACACCGTCGAGCTCATGCGCTGCGACGAGCCCCCCATGGCTTGGACCTGGGCGGGGAGTGTCGC
>CAZSKV010000734.1:0-10022 GCA_964607495.1 uncultured candidatus Brocadiaceae bacterium | reverse complement strand
CTGGATGGCCGGCGGCGGCATCCAACCCGGCATCACGGTCGGCAAGACCGACGACTACGGCTACAACATCGTCGAGAACCCGATCTCGGTGCACGATCTGCACGCCACCTTGCTGCACGTGCTCGGCTTCGACCACGAGCGCCTGGTCTACCGTCACCAGGGGCGCGATTTCCGCTTGACCGACGTGTTCGGCAAGGTGCGCAAGGAGCTGCTCGCATGAGATCCCGGCTGCTGCTGCTGCTGCTGCTCGTGACCGCCTGCGCCGCACCTGCGGACTCCTCCGTGCCCGCCGAGCCGCTGCTGCACGTGCAGCCGATCGCCGTGGACCAGCCGCTGCTCTGGGTCGACTTCGCGGCGATCGCGCCCGAGACCGACGATGCGCGCGCGCAACGCGCACTGACGCCGCTGCTCGGCGAGATCGCCGAGCTCTCGCTCGCGCGCACGCGCATCAGTGACGCGACGCTTGCGCTCTGCGCGCGGATGCCGCAACTGCGGCGTCTCGACCTGCGCGACACGCAGGTCACCGACGCGGGACTGCTGGCGCTGCGCGGGCACCCGCGGCTCGAGGATCTGGTGCTGACCGGGACCCGGATCAGCGCGGCCGCGCGCACACACCTCGAACGCATCCCCAAGCTCACGCGCGTCGCCGCCTTCGCGACGCCGCTCGCGGCGCCCGCGGCGGCGGCGGCGGCGAAGGTGCTCGAGGAGGAGCCCGAGCTGCGGCTCTCGAGCGATGCCCCGCTGCCCGACGGCAGCAAGGCGAAGAACGCCGTGCCGGCGTCGCCCAACGCCATGTGCCCGATCACCGGCAAGCTCGTCGATCCGCGCTTCACGCTGACGGTCGACGGCCAGGTGCTCGGCTTCTGCTGCGGCAACTGCAAGCAGCAGTACGCGACCCAGGGCGCGGCCGCGAAACCGGCTTCAGACCCAGCTGTTCGTAAGTAGCTCGCCCATCCCGCCTGCCCCCGGCACGATGTACTGCACGTCGTTGAGCCCGCGCTCGCGCTCGGGATGCGTGCCGGGCGGCGTCGCCAGCACGTCCTTCTCCGACAGGCCGCGGTCGAAGCGGCCGGCATAGAGCTTGACCTCGGGGCAGTCGTGGCTGACCCGTTGCACGGCCTCGGGCGTGACCATCAGGTGCAGGGCGATGATCGCCTTCGGCTTGCCGCCGCCGAGCTGACGGTAGCTCTCGACGACGCGGGTCATGGTGCCGCCGGTCGCGCCCATCGGATCGGGGACCAGCAGGACCGCGCCGTCGATCGAGCCGCCGATCTTCGAGCCGTCGAGGCGGACGCCGACCACGTGGTGCGCAGCGTCGGTCACCCGCGACATGTTCAGGAAGTCGAGCCGGACGTTCTGGCTCGGCAGCACCGCGGTCGCCAGCTCGTAGCAGGTCTGGGCCGGCAGGATGCCGGCGCGGATCACCGCACAGATCACCAGGGGCGTGCGCGGGCACAGCCGCCGGCCTTCATAGAAGGCCCGCGGTTCGGTCGCCGCCATGCGGGTCTTGACCCGGTCCTCGATGGTCGGGAACTCGCGCGCCAGCGCGGCGAGGCAGAGGCGCTCGTAGGCGATCCGCACCAGCTGCGGCAGCACGTCGGTGCCGGTCTCCGGCGAGCCGATCCGCGCCAGCAGGGACAGCAGGTAGACGTCGTCCAGCAGGTGCACGTTCGGCCCATAGCGGTGGGGGAGCAGCATGCGACCGAGGATAGCGGCTTGGCAGGTTGCGCCTCCTGTGTGAACATGCCTGCTCTCGCTCCTCCTCCTCTTCGTGTCCGTGACTCTTTCCCCCCTGAGGGACTCCATGCGCATCCTCTGCTCTGCTCTCTTGCTCACCGCCGGGCTCGTCGCCCAGCCGGCACAGCCCAACATCGTCTGGCACAAGGACAACCAGGCCAGCGTCGGTGGCCGCAACGCCTTCCCGTGGGGCAGCGACGGCATCCGCTACCAGACGATCGTCACCAACACGCAGATGGGCGGCCTGCCCGCCGTCGTCACCGACGTGTTCGTGGCCGGCGACCTGACGCTCGGCGACAACGAAGTCGTCTACGGTGACATCGAGATCCGGATGGGCGTGACCCCGCAGCCGACCCCGGTCGCGAACTGGACCACGAACAACCCGAACCCGGTCACGGTCTACCGCGGCCCGCTGCGCGTGAACTTCCGCACCGGCCAGTGGTCGGGCATCGGCCTGCCGAACACCTATGTGTGGCTCCCGACCTCGGCGAACGACCACCTCTGTTTCGAGGTGATCGTCTGGAGCGTGAAGGACCGCGGACCGAAGGCCCAGCCGGGCGTGAACTTCTTCTACCCGCTCGCGCCGAACGACGTGCCGCGCACGTATCTGATCAACTGGGTGCAAGGCGGCGGGCACTCCAACCCCGGAACTCCCGGCACCAGCACCGGCTCCGGCTCGAAGATCGGCCTGCTGCTCTTCGACGGCAACCTGGTCGAGCTCGGCAAGGGCTGCAACAGCTCGGCGGCGACGCCGCTGAAGATCTCCGGCGACACCGGCAAGTGGCCGCAGCAGGGTCAGGTCTTCAACTTCAACCTGAGCGGTGGCAAGCCCGCCAGTCCGGCATTCCTGATGCTCGGCTCGCGCGAGGACCAGTGGGGCTCGATCCAGCTGCCCTTCGACCTCGGCCAGCTGAACGCGCCCGGCTGCTCCGTCTGGCACGACTGGCTCGTCGGCATCGCGGCGGCAGTCGACCAGAACGGCAATGCGAAGTTCGCGCTGCCGCTGCCAGGCGGGACCCAGGGCGTCCGCCTCAAGGCCGGGTGGGCCAATCTCGACCCCGCGGCCAACGGTCTGGGCCTGACCACGTCGAACTTCGTGTCGCTGCTGGTCGGCAAGTGAGGCGCAGGGCCGGCTAGACTCCGCCGCCGCTCATGTTCCCGCTCGCGCTCTGCCTCGCGCTCGCGGCGCCGCAAGGCCCCGCGGGCGACGAGTCCGCTCCCCAGGGTCTCACCGTGGTCGTCGCCCAGGTCGGCCAGGGCGACGGCCTGCTGCTCAAGACCCCCGACGGCGCCGTGCACGTGGTCGACGGGGGCCCGCCGGGTCAGGGGACCGCCACGCTGATCCCGCTGATCACGGCGCTGCAACCGAGCCGCTACGGCGCGACCTTCATGAGCCACTGGCACATCGACCACCAGGGCGGCCTCGACGAGGTGCTCGCGAGGTTCCCGTTCAGCGATGCCTACGATCGCGGCGACACGAACCGGCCGAACTACCCCGAGACCCAGGACTACCTGAATGCCGCGGGCTCGCGCCGGCGCGCGCTCATCGCCGGCCAGGTCGTGCAGCTCGGCGGCGGCGTGAGCGCGACCGTGGTCGCGGTCAACGGCCAGATCAAGGGCGGTGACAGCGTGCCGGTCGTCGGCACGGCCCAGGAGGAGAACTCGCGCTCGCTGACGCTGCGGATCGACTACGGCCAGTTCTCGCTCTGGCTCGGCGGCGACCTGACCGGCGGCGGTGGCAACACCGCCGACGTCGAAACCAAGGCCACGCTGGCCTGCGGCAACGTCGACGTCTACCACGTGAACCACCACGGCTCGACGACCTCGACCAGCGTGAACCTGCTGGCCAACCTCGCGCCCGAGCTCGCGCTCGTCTCCTGTGGCAGCAACAACCCCTACGGCCATCCCGCGACCCAGACCACGAACCGGATCAACCAGGCGGCCGCCGCGCGCCTGCTGCTCTCGACCACAGCGGGCACCGGGACCGTGGGGTTCGGGGTCGGCGGCCACATCACCCTGACGAGCGACGGCAGGCGCTACCGCGCGACCGCCCAGAACGGGCGCTTCCTCGACTTCCTGGTCGACGAGCTCACGGCCACGACGCCGGCGACGCACCTGCGGATCAGCGAGGTGCACCGCCAGCCGCTCGCGGTCAGCGAGGGCCGTGGCGAGTACGTCGAGGTCACGAACACCGGCGCCGGCCCGGCGTCCCTGCGCAACGTGCAGGTGCAGACCAGCGGCGGCGTGTTCACGATCGTCACCAACCTGCTGGCGTACCCCGGCCGGCCGGTGACGCTGATGGCGCATGGCGATCCGCAGACCAACGGTGGCTTGCCACTCGGCATCGTCTGGCCGTACCAGGGGCTCTCGCTCGGCAACACCAGCGACACGCTGCGCCTGGTGCAGAATGCCCAGACCCTCGACCAGGTCGCGTATGCCGCTGGCTTCCCGGGCGGCGCCGGCGTCGCCGCCGAGCGCCGGGACCTGCTGGCGCCCCCGAGCGTTGCAACCTTCGCGGCGGCGACGAACCTGCTGCCCGGTGGCGACAAGGGTTCGCCCGGCGCGCGCAATCCGGGCGAGACGACGTCCTACGCGGCCCGGATCCAGGTCGAGGCGAGTCCGACCCAGCTCGTGCTGCGGGCCACCGACCTCGCGCACGGCGGCCGGCTCTCGGTGGTCGCCCTCGCGTTCGGCAGCACGCCCGGCTTCCCGCTCTGGAACGCCCAGGTGCCGCTGAACGTCGACGCGCTCTTCACGTTCTCGCTCGGCCTGCCGGACTTCATCCTGACCCTGCCGGCCGAAGGCTATCGCGCGCTCACGCTCGACCTGCCCCAGCCCAATCCACTCAAGGGCTACCCGGCCTTCGCGGCGCACCTCGTGCTCGACCTCGTGGCACCGAGCGTGATCGGTCTCTCGGGTGCCGCGCCGTTCACGTTCCTGTAAGTTCCGCCGATGGCCGCGACCGAGCCCCAGCCCGAGGCGTTCCGGGTCCTGATCGATCGTCCGACGCTCCTGCAGCGCATTGCCGAGCTCGCGCGCGAAGTGCGCGCCGCCTTCCCCGCGGAACCGCCCTGCCTGGTCGCGGTGATGGACGGTGCCCGGGTGTTCGCCACGGAGCTCGCGCGGCACCTGCCGGGGTTCCCGGCCGCGCACGCGGTCCGGGCCTCGAGCTACGGCCATGGCACGCAGAGCAGCGGCCAGGTGTTGCTGGCGGCGAGCGCGATCCCGGTCGAGGGCCGCCCGGTCGTGATCCTCGAGGACATCGTCGACACGGGCCGCACGATCGACAAGCTGCGCACCTGGCTCCTGGCCCATGGTGCGGTCGAGGTGCGCGTGTGCACGCTGCTGAGCAAGCCCTCCCGCCGCGTCGTGGCCGTGGCGCTCGACTGGGTCGGGTTCGAGATCCCCGACGAGTTCGTGATCGGGTTCGGCATGGACGTCGACGGCAGGTACCGCGACCTGCCGCACGTCGCGGTCTACCGCTGACGCAGCGCCGCCTCCAGGCGCTGGAGCGTCGTGGCGAGCGAGAACTCGTCGGCGACCTTGGTGCGGGCGGCGCGGCCGAGATCGGCCCGTTGCGCGTCGTCCAGCTGCTCGATCCGGGCCGCGAGCGCCGCCGGGTCGTCACCGGGCACCAGCACTCCGTTCACGCCGTCGTCGATCAGCTCGCGGATCGCCGGCAGGTCGCCGCTGATCGTCGCGAGGCCGCTGGCCATGGCTTCGATCAGCACGACCGGCACGCCATCCATGTCGCCGGCGGCGTCCGTGCGGCACGCGAGCACCACGACGTCGGTCGCGCCCATCAGGCGCCGGACCGCGTCGTTCGCCACCGCTCCGACGAAGCGGATCCGGTCGGCGCAGCCGCACCGGCGGGCGAGTTCCTCGAGGCGCTGCCGCTCGGGGCCGTCGCCGGCGACCGTGAGCTCTACCGGTCGTTGCAGACGCGCGACGGCTTCGATCACGGTGTCGACTCCTTTCTTGCGGATGAGCCGGCACACGGTCAGCAGCCGCAGCGCGCGCCCCGCGCTGCTCTGCGTCGGCTGCGCCTGCCACTCGGCCATGTCGACGCCGCACCGGATCACGCGGCATCGGGCCGCCACCTCCGGAGCCATGCCCGCGTACCAGGCCGCATGCCAATGGCTGATGCAGGCGACGAACGCGGCACGCTCCAGCTTGCGCCCGAGCAGCGCGCGGCGCTGGAACAGGTCGTTGGCGTGCCCGGTGAAGCTGAATGGCACCAAGAGCTGCATCGCCGCATACATGCCGACCCCGGTGGGGGCGTGCGCGAAGTGGCAGTGCACGTGGCGGACGCCGGCGCGGCGCAGGCGGTGGGCGAGCCCGAGTGCGAACACCGCCTGCACGAGCAGGCGCAGACGTGCGGCGAGACGCATCGCTTCGCCCGGGAAGAGCAGGTCTCGACCGGCGCGCAGCAGCGTGCGCGCCGCAGCGAGCGGGTGGGTCAGGCACTCGAGCAGACTGCGACCGAGCTGGCCCGGCCGGTAGGCGACGAGGCGGCCCGCGCGCAGATCGGCGAATTCGGCGCCGGCATCGTCTTCGGGTGGCCGCAGCGTGACCGGGACCACGCGCCAACCCCTTGTGCGCAGGCCGCGCACCTCGCGGTAGACGAAGGTCTCGCTGCGCGCGGGGAAGACCGCGGTGACGTAGGCGACGCAGCCTTGCACCTCGGCAGCGGGTGCCGGTGTGGGACCCCGGTTCACGGCTGGCGTGATGCCGCCGGCCTGGCACCGCGCTCGCGGTAGCCGGAGTGGGGGAAGTGCACCTGGTCGAGGAGGTCGAAGAAGCGCGCGGGCGTGCCGAGCTGGCGGCGGAACGGCGAAACCGGCGGCGCGGGATTCTGTTCGGGATAGCGCACGTCCCGGCCGGCCAGGATGCGGCCGACGCGCGGGCGCATGTCGGCGCCGGCTGCCCGCGCGAGGTCGACTTCGCACCACACCTGCTGCACCGACGGTCCGTGATACGCCGACAGGAACAGACAGCCGGTCAGCTCGCGCAGGAACTCCATGTGGCACCCTTGCAGCGCCGCGCTCCGGTCCCAGGTCGACTGCACGAAGAGCGGCTGGATCGCGTGGCCGATCGCGCGGTCGAGTGCGCCCGGCAGCCAGGGTCCGAGGTGCTTGTATGCCTTCCGCAACCAGATGGCCGGGGGCCGCTGGTGCGCGTGGAAGGCCTTCCACTTCGGCGTGGTGTAGAGATCCGCGAGCTGCCCCTTCCAGAACAACAGGCGCGGACCCAGCTCCTGCGCGATCCGCTGCAGGTGCACGCCCCAGCGCCAGTGCGACAGATCGACGCGGCAACAGGCCAGCAGGGCTTCCTCGTCCTGCACGTCCGCATCCGCCGTGTCCTCGAGCCGCCGGACCTCGACCGGCAGGCGGTTGGCGGCGACGAAGGCGCGCACGATCTCGTAGTTCGGCTCGGCGCTGAGCGCGAGCAGCGGATTCTGCCAGGGGAGCAGCAGCAGGTTCAGGCTGTCCTTGCCGCCACAGAGCACGACGTTGGTGTGCCCCGGGTGCAGGGCCTCCGCCGCGCGGATGTCGGCGCAGAGCGCGGCCGCGAGCCGTTGCGCATATTCGTCTGCGGAGGTGATCCGGAACGTGTAGGCGTGGGCCTGGCCGACCCGCCGGATCTCGCGGTCGAGCGTCGTGTTGCCGCCCCAGAACATGAACTCGGGCCGCACGCAGGCCTCGAGCGGCGCCGGGTCGACGTCGAGCCGGCCCTTGTGCAGGATCAGCGTCAGCAGCGAGTGCGAGTAGAGGTCCTGCCAGCAGTAGACCGGGTAGAAGCTCGGCGCGAGTTCGACGCGCTCCGGTCGCCAGAGCATCGGGCCCTGCTGTGCCCAAAGCATGGCCTCGGTGAGCACGCCACAGGCTTGGGGCGTTTGTCGGGCCCGCTGCAGGTGTTGGGAGAAGCGTTCGGTGATTCGCATGGCGCAGCGGTCAGCATGCCCGGTGCTGCCGCATTCCATTGCCACAGATCAGCCGCCGAGACAAGGGTTCGTTCACCCTGCGGCGCCGGCCAGCAGCAGCACCGCGCCCGCGAGCACCGCCGTCTCGGTGCGCAGGGTCAATGCTCCGAGCGACACTGGCACGAACTCCGCCTGTTGCAGCTCGGCGTCCTCGGCCGCGGTGAAGCCACCCTCGGGGCCGACCGCGAGCAGGCTCGAGGCCGCGCCCGCCCGCGCGGCCGGCCGGCCGTGTGCGGCCGCGACGAAGCGCGCTGCCGGAAGATCCCGGCGCTGCACGAGCTCCGTGAGCGTCATCGCGTCCCGCACCTCGGGCACGAACGCCCGGTCACACTGTCCGGCCGCCGCGGCCACGATCCGGCGCCAGCGCTCGACGCGGCCAGGTGCGAATGGCACCGCGCGCGCGGTCCGCAACGGTTGGAACACGCGGATGCCGACCTCGGTGCCGTGCTCGAAGAGCCACTCGGCGCGTGAGCCCTTGGGGATCGCGAACGCCACCTCGAGCGCGGTCCAAGGCTCGCGCGTGGCCGCGCGTGCTGGGCTGGCGACGCCCTGCACGTGTTGCCTGCCGGCGGCATCCACCACGGCATCGCACTCCGACCCATGCCCATCGAAGAGCACGAGTTCCGCACCGGGCCGGATGCGCATCACCTGCACCAGATGATGCGCCAGGTCACCCGCCAACCGGAAGGGGCCGGGTGCGGGCAGGGGGTCGCAGCGGTAGCGGCGGGCCATCGGATGGCCGTTTTGCCCGGCGCTGGCGCGATTGACAAGCATCCGATCTGCCGTAGGTTACGCCTTCCCCACGGCCGGAAGCCGCGGCAGTAACTCTGGAAGGTCGCCCCCCTAGTCCAGGTTCCGACGCTTCCCGGTCGCCCGATCCGGCGTCGTAGTCCGCTCCCCTCGGCACGGCGCATCCGCAAACTTCATCGCCGAAGCCCACATGACGCAGTACGTCCTCGAGATCCTCGACGGGGATCGCGCAGGAGAAGTCGTTCCGCTGGCCCAGGATCGCGTCACGCCCGGCCGCAAGCCGACCAACACGGTCGCCCTCAAGGACGAGAAGGCCTCGGGCACGCATGCCGAAGTCGTGCTCGAGGAAGGCCGCTTCGTGTTGCGCGACCTCGGCTCGACCAACGGCACATTGCTCGACGGCAAGCGCGTGCAGGAGGTTGCGCTCGCCCCGGGCGAGGTGTTCCAGATCGGCCGCGTGCGCATCTGCTTCCGTTCGGCGAGCGCGGCTGCGGCCACAGGCACGCAGCCCGGTGCGGCCGGCGATCTCGCGCTGCACCAGGTCGACGCGGCGCGGCTGCAGCGCTCCGGGCGCCGGTCCGCGCTCGGCCTGCTCGCGCTGCTGGTCGTGCTGGCGGGCGGCGGCGGCGCCCTCTACTGGAGCCTGAACCTGGCACCTGCGGCGCGCAGCACCCGGACCGTGCCCGCCCAGCGCGTGGCCGCGAACCTGCTGCCGCCGCCGGCGGACAACTTCGAAGAGGACGGCGGCTGGGAGTGGCGGGTGTCCGGACAGTCGTTCACGCTCGGCGGGCAACCCTGCACCGGCAGTGGCGCGGCCGAGGCGAGCTGGACCAAGCCGGAGCAGGGTTCCGCGCAGGATCACGCGCTGGCCCGGCTCAAGACCCCGCTGACCGTGGTGCCTGGCGATTCGCTCGGGATCTCGGTCCAGGCGCGCACCGTGGGCAGTGCGCTGGCGGCGCTGCGCGTGCGCTTCGCCGCGATCGATGCCGAAGAGCCGATGACCCTGACCACGGGCACGACGCCGGTGGCGGCCGCGAGCTGGCAGCGGCTCACACTGACGCTCGGGGTGCCGCAGGGCGCCGGCCGGGCCTTCGTCGAACTGCTGGCGCTGCTGCCCGGCGAGGGCGCGGCCGCCACCTTCGACGACGCGGTGGTCGAGAAGCAGCCCGGCGGGCAGGCGACCCTGCTCAAGAGCAGCAAGGGTCCGGTCCTGCTCGGTTGTGGTGGCGCGGTGGGCCTGCGCAGCGGCGGCGCGCCGGTGCTGCTCGCCGTGCGGCCGGCGCCGAAGACCGGACTCCTGGCCGGACTGGCGGCTGCGGGACATGCCGCACTCTCCGATGCGGGCATCGCAGTCGCTGCGAAGGAACACGGGGGCAACTTCGCGCTCGAGTTCACCGGGGCCGAAGTCGCGGGCACGCCGCTCGTGCTCGAGTTCCTCGCCGACTTCGCGGGCTCGGGCGTGCTCACGCGCGCGGCGGGAGGCGCGTTCGCGGCCCAGGGCGCCGTGTTCCAGGCCGCGGCGGTCGGTGAGCTGCTGCTCGGACCCGAGACC
>CAZSKV010000733.1:0-6371 GCA_964607495.1 uncultured candidatus Brocadiaceae bacterium | reverse complement strand
GGCCGACATCATCTGCCTGACCGACACGAGCAACTTCGACACCGGCCACCCGGCGATCACGACCAGCCTGCGCGGCCTGGTCGGTGCGACGGTCAAGGTCTCGTCACTCGATCACCGCGTGCACTCCGGCATGTGGGGCGGCCCGATCCCCGATCCGAACATGGGCATGGCCAAGCTGCTGGCCCGGTTGCTCGACGACCACGGTCGCGTCGCGATCCCCGGAATCAAGGAGATGGTGCGCAAGCCGGAGAAGGCGGAGCGCAAGCGCCTCGCGGCGCTGCCCTTCGACAAGCGGCTGTTCCGCCGGCAGGCGGGCCTGCTCCCGGGCGTGAAGCTGCTCGGCCAGAAGGGCACGAGCGTCTACGAGCAGCTCTGGTGGAAGCCGTCGATCACGATCGTCGCGCTCGAGTCGCAGCAGCTCGAAGGCTCCTCGAACCAGATCATCGACTCCGTGTCCGCGCGCGTCTCGCTGCGCATCGTGCCCGACATGGATCCGAAGAAGACCGAGAAGCTGCTGGTCAAGTTCCTGCAGCAGGACCCGCCGCTCGGCTGCAAGGTCGAGGTCACCGGCGAGGGGAACGCAACCTGGTGGAGCTGCGAACCCGAGGGCAAGGCCTTCGACGCCGCGCGCAAGGCGCTGAAGCTCGGCTACGGCAAGAAGCCGACGCACATCGGCTGTGGCGGCACGATCCCGTTCGTGAAGCCGTTCGCCGAGGCCTTCGGCGGCGCACCCTGCCTGCTGCTAGGACTCGAGGACCCGATCTGCAACGCGCACGGTGAGAACGAGTCGTTGCACCTGGGCGACTTCAAGAAGGGGATCCTCGCCGCGGTCCACCTCTACGAAGAGCTCGCGAGCTGCTGAGTTCCAGCCCGCAGCTCGCGCGCAGTCGGGTCCAGGGCGCCGTGGCCGCGCCCACGCCGTAGGAGTCCGCCACGGCGGACGAGGGCGGGGAGGCCAGGGACGCCCGGGAGCAGGACCGCAGGATTCCAGATGCACAGGCAAGATGCCCCGCCGGGCAATTGACTCGACCTGAGGCGCGCGGCGTGTGCGTAGCGCCACCAGTTCATCTGCACCCCCCTGTGTTCTCTTGGAGGATCCATCATGAATCTCTGTCTGCTCGCACTGCCTCTCGCCCTCCTGTTCCAGGACCCGCAGCCGCCCGGCGGCAAGCAGGAGTCCGTGACCACGTCCGCGGCTGCGACGGTCTACGAGAACCTGGAGAAACAGATCCAGGCGATCCGTCGCCCCGGCAACCGCGAAGAAGAAGCCAAACGCGCCGAGCAGGTGCGCAGCCTGACCAAGGCGGCACTGACCGAGAACGCGGCCGTGCTCGCTGCCGGTGACGGCCTGCACTGGCGTGGCAAGATCGAGGCCCTCGCCGGCGACAATTACGCCGCCACCTCGTCGTTCGAGGGGCACGCGGCGGAAGCGAAGGCCGATCCGAAGCTCGTCGCCAGCTCGAAGGTCCAGCTCGCATCCCTGAAGCTGCGCACCTCCCCGGAGGCTGCGAAGGCAATCCTCGCCGGGGTCAACAAGTCGATGCTCGACGATGCCGCGTTCCGGCAGTTCAAGGACGTCGACCGCACGATCCGCGCGCCGGAGATCCGCACGGCCCTCACCGGCAAGAGCGTGCCTGCGATCGATGTGATCCGCGCGCTCAACACGCCAAAGGGCTTCGAAGTGAACAAGCTGCAAGGCAAGGTCGTCGTACTCGATTTCTGGGCGACCTGGTGCCAGCCCTGCCGTGCCTTGATCCCCAATCTCGTCGCGCTGCAGGACAAGCACGGCAAGGACAACCTGCAGGTCGTGGGCCTGACGCGCTTCTACGGCAACGGGATGGACTTCGCTGCGACCGGCCTACCCCCGCACGGCGGCAAGATGGTTGCCGAGATCGACAAGGAGACGGAGGTCTCGGTCAACGAGAGCTTCGTGAAGGCATTCCAGATCAACTACCCGATCCTGTTCACGCACGAGGACCTGGCGACCGACGTGTTCGGCGTGAGCGGCGTACCGACGACTTTCGTGATCGGCCGTGATGGCAAGATCGTCGGCCACGTCGTGGGCGGCGAACACAATCGGGTCAGCGCCCTGGTCGAGACCGCCCTGAACGCGGTGAGCAACGGCAAGTGATCCCTGCTGATGGCGGCGGTCGCACGAGATCACAGGATCTTGTGCGACCGCACCATCATGTTGGCGAGCAGCAGCCCGACGACCAGGGAGATCGCGACGAACCCCATCTGGAACACGGTGTTGATGCTGGCCAGCGGGTCGGCGCCCCCGAGCCACGAGGTGACGCCGCGGAAGCCGAGGCTGCCGGGGACCAGGAACATCATCCCTGGCACCATCGGCACCTGGCCCGGCCGGTGGGTCCAGCGCGCGTAGAGATTGCTGTACAGACCGAGCACGAGCGCGCCCACGGCGGTGCCCAGGGCCGGCTCGATCCAGTGTGTGCCGAAGCGCGCGCCGTAGAACGCGAGCACGGACGCGCCCCAGATCGCGCCGAGGTCGCGCAGCCGCGCGCGGTAGAGGATCGCGAAGCAGAACGGCGCGAGGCCGGCGGCGACCGCGGTCGCCCAGGGTGGCAGCGGCACTGCCGGCAAGGCGTCGGGCGCAGCGAAGAGCTGGCCGACGCGGGTGCCGACCGCGACGCCGAAGCCGAGCGTGAAGAAGGACATCATCGCGCTCACGAACCGGGTCGTGCCGGAGACCACGTGGCGCACGGCGAGCTCGTTCATCGCGACCGTCAGCGTGAAGCCCGGCAGCAACACGATCAGGCTCGCGAGCGTCGCAACCGTGGTGTCGAGGCCCCCGCAGAGCCTGGCCGCAGCGAACACGAGCACGGTACCGGTTGCCGCGGCGACCGGTTCGATCACCAGCGCCGTCGTGCGCGCCTTCTCCATCTGCCGGATCAGCGCGCCGAGCACGAGGCCGACTCCGGTGGCAACCAGGATCTCGACCAGACCACCACCGAAGAACTGCGCCGCCGCGCCGGACGCGAATCCCGTCGCCAACACGCGCACTTGCGGCGGATGGAGCGGCTTGGCGCCGAGGATCGCATCGACGCGCTTGCTGCCTTCCTCCGGGGTGATCTTGCGGTCGAAGACCTCGTTCAGGACCACATCGAGATCGACCAGGCGGCCGAGGTCGACGTCACCGGGTTCGGCCCGGATGAAGCGGGCGAATTGCTGGTTCGCCGGGCCGAAGGCCGCGTAGAGAGAGGTCGGATTGCCGAAGAACTGCCCCGGGACACCGAGCCGCTGCGACAGCGTCGTCAGCCATTCCTCGAGGCGGTGCACCGGCGTGCCGTAGACGTGCAGGGCGCGTCCGACCTTCACCACGAAGTCGATCGCGTCCTCGGGGTTGGGGGGTTCTGGTTCGGTCACGGCGGGCGCACTGTCCGGCTCCTAGGTGCCGGTCATCGGACTGCTCTGCAGCCGCCGCCGCAGCTGACCGCAGGCGGCGTCGACGTCCTGACCGGTCGAATTGCGGATCGTCGCGAGGATGCCGCGACGCTTGATCTCGCGCACCATCGCGATCGCGCGCTGCCGGTCGGGGCGCGCGAACGGCAGGCCCGCGACCGGATTCCACAGGATGAAGTTCAGGTAGCCGCGCGTGCCAGCGAGCAGGGCGCACACCTGCTCGACGTCGGTGTCGCGGTCGTTGACGCCGGCGAGCAGCGTCCACTCGTACTGCACCGGCATGCCGGTGAGCCGGCCGTATTCGTCGGCCGCCGCGACGAGCTCGCGCAGGGGTTCGTCGGGCGCGTGCGGCAGCAGGCCACGGCGCACTGCCGCGTCCGCCGAGTGCAGCGAGAGCGCGAGGCATGGCCGCACCTCGGCAGCGGTCATGCGCGCGAAGGCCTTGCGGGAGCCGACCGTCGACAGGGTCTGCTTGGTCGGCGAGATCACGCCGTCGTGCTTGATGCGGGCGACCGCCTCCAGCACAGCCTCGAGGTTGTGCGTCGGTTCGCCCATGCCCATGAACACGACCCGATCGATGCTCATCTCGCGGCGCGCGTGCACGATCTGTTCGAGGATCTCGTCGCGCGTCAGGTTGCGCTTGACGCCGGCGAGGCCGCTCGCGCAGAACCTGCAGCGCACGGCGCAGCCCACTTGCGACGAGACGCAGACCGCGCCGATCGGCATCGCCACGGTCTCGACGGCCTCACCATCGGGCAGGCCGACCACGAGCCGGATGGAACCGTCGACCGAGACGTGCCGTTCCACGACGCGGGTCGAGAGGCCGCGCGCGAGCCACGCCGCGAGCCGCTGCTGATCGGCTGTCGACAGCGCGAGACCCTTCTGCGCGAACACGGACGCGTCGAGCTCGCGCCCGGTCAGCAACAGGCGCAGCGCGATGCGTGATTTGTCGGGAGCCAGCAGCTGACGGAGGGACTCGAGCACAGGCCGGAAAAGTTACTCCCGCAGCGACTTTTCCCTAAACAGGAGCTGATGCTCTTCTGGATCGACCACGCCTATGGCCTGCTGCTGGCAGCCGTGGTGTTCGCGGCCTTGTTCGGCCTCGGCGCGCGCTGGGCGCCCGGCCGGCCGACGCTCGGTTTCGCCGTCGGCTTCGCGCTGGTGAGCGCCGTGCTGCTGGTGGCGTCCTTGCTGCCCGGCATCGATCGGATCGTCGCGTTCGGGCTCTTCGCCGCGCTGCTGCCGGCGGCATGGCGTGGTTTCGCGATCCTGCGCCAGGTGCCGCGGCCAGCGGCAACCCGGCGCCAGGTGATCGTCGGGTTGCTGCTCGCACTGCCCTATCTGGCCCAGGTCCTGCTGCCGGACCATGACTGGGATGGCGAGGCCTACCACGTGCCGACGGCCCGCATGTTCCTCGCCACGAGCGCGTGGGCGGTCGAGCCGATCCTGCCGCAGAACAACTTTCCCGGTGCGGTGCATCTGGTCTACGCGTGGCTGTTGCAGCTCTCGGGCGAGTCGGCGCTGATCCCGCTCAACATGCTCGTGAGTCTGCTCGCCGCGGCCGCGGTAGGCGCACTCGCTGCCGAGCTCGCGGGGCCGCGCGCGGGCTGGATCGCGGTGCTCGTCGCGCTGACCAACAACCAGCTGCTCGAGCTCGGGTTCGATCCGCGGATCGACAACTTCCTGGTGCTCTGGGTGGTCGGCGCCGCGCACGCGACGTTGCTCTGGTGTCGCGAGCCGCACCGCCGGGACACGCTCGCGCTGGCGGGCGTGGCGCTCGGGCTCGCATTCGGCACCAAGTACACGGCCGCGCTCTACGCCCTCGTGCTCGCGGTGCCGGTGTTGTGGACCGCTGCGCGCTGCCGGCGCGTGGCGCCGCTCGCGCTCGCGGCGCTACTGATCGCGCTGCCGTCGTCGTTCTGGTACGTGCGCAATTTCGTGCGGCTCGGCGACCCGGTGTATCCGTTCACGAAGGGCCGGGTGTACTTCGCGCCGGATGGCGCGCGGGTGGCGTTCCAGCCCGCGGTCGAAGCTCTGATCGCGAGCGTCGGCGAGCCGCCCAAGGACTTCCTGGCGCCGTTGCCTCCGACCGCGCCACAGCCGCGCAATCTCGCGAAGGTCTGGGAGGTCCTGTTCGATCCCGACGCCTACGAGAACAAGTCGCTGCACTGGATCTCGCCGCTCGCGTTCCTGTTCGTCCTGTTGCCGCGCTGGCGCCGCGACCGTGACGCGCTGCGGCTCTACCTCCTGTGCTGGCTCGGCTACGCGGCGCTGGCGGGGGCGTTCCCGACCAGTCGCTACATGCTGCCGCTCTTCCTGCTCTGGTCGGCGGCCAGCGCCTGCTGGCTGGCCGAACTCACGCAGCCCCGCGCGCGCCGGATCCTCGCGATCGCGCTCGTCGTACTGCTCGCCCGCCAGGCGCTCGCCGAGACGCGCAAGCTCGTGCCGTTCGGGCTGCTGGAATACGGCATGCAACTCACGCAGTGGGAGCGGCACCCCACGCGGAAGGAGTGGAGCTGGGTCGAGCGCATCAAGCCGTGGCGCCTGTGGTTCGGCCTGGAGACCGAGAACGAGTTGCTCGTGCGCATCGGCTACAACCGCGCCGCCGTCGTGCCCCGGCTCGCCGAGCACGTCCGCGCCGAGATCCAGCGCGGGACCATGCGCGCGGACGACATGATCCTCGCGTTCGGCGAGGACAAACAGGGACACGTGCCCGTGCCCATGCTGACCGACATGAGCCGCGACGGTGCGCGCTGGCTCGTCGAGCTCCTGGTCCACCGCGGTGATCACGCCGCGATCGCCGCGAGCCTCGCCGCGCGCGGCGTGCGGCACGTGCTCTTCAACCGCGACTACGTGCTCTGGTGCCTGAAGTACGTCGCCTGGGACGACCGCTCCGATCTGATCAATCGCCGCTATCTGCTCTTCTCGCTCTTCCAGCTGCAGAAGTTCCT
>CAZSKV010000732.1:0-7981 GCA_964607495.1 uncultured candidatus Brocadiaceae bacterium | reverse complement strand
GCGCCGCCTTCTGCTCGAGCTTGGGCGGGGAGGGCGGGATGCTCGCGACGATCAGGGCGACCAGCCCGTGCAGCAGCAGCGAGAGGCCCAGCCAGGGGGCGTTCTTCAGCTGCGCGGCCAGCACTTCCTGGAAGCTCTCTTCCTGCTCCCAGATCGGAACAGAGTGCGATTCGACGTGGATCTTGGTTGGGTCAATGGCCATGGGCCTGGTCTCTTGGGGCCGAGTCTCTCGAGCTTGCGTTTGGGTGGCCGCCGAGGCGGTCCACCCCAGAACGGGCGGGGGCCGCGTTCGGTTCAGGGAGCGAACAAGTTAGCGTTCGCGCCGCGGGTTGGGAAGAGCTGGGTGCGGCCCGGCCAGCGTCACCGGTCCAGCAGGTCGGGCGGCCAGACGTAGAGGTTCTGCTGGTGGCGCGCGGTCAGCCGGCGGATCATCGCAATGCGGCGGGAGTTGATCAGCTCGGCGATGATCCGCGCCTGGACCCTGGGGTCCTGGAAGGTCTCGTTCTTGCCGGCCCGCAGTTGTTGCGCCTTGAGCACCCAGTGCCCCGCCGCGGGGTCCGCGGTGCCTGGGTTCTGCGGGATCGGGGCGCTGACCTGCCCCGCGGTCGCGGTCCTGGCGAAAGTCCGGACGAACGGGGCATTGGGGTCCTTCGGCGTGTCCTGCACGCCCAGGCGCAGCGGCAAGGCGGTACCGAGGAAGCGCCGGCCGATCTCCTCGGCCGGCAGGTCGCTCTTGGCCCAGAGCTCGGCGGCCGCGGCCGCCCGCTCCGCCGCCGACTTGCCATCGCGCACGTCGCGGAAGAGCACCATCGCGACGTCGGCGCTGCCGGACTGGACGAAGAGCGCCTGGTTGCGCTCGTAGAACCGCCGCACCTCCCGCGGCGTGATCCACAGGCTGGCCTGGGTGTACGCCTTGCGGTAGAGGTCGCTGACCGAGAGGCTCTTGAGCACCTCGTTCTCGCGTTCCTGGGCCTCGGTCTCCCAGTTCCGGCCCAGGGCCTTCAGGTTCTCCAGGTAGCTCGAGAAGCTGCCCGACTCCTCGATGCGCTCGGCCCGGTAGCGCTCGAGCTCCTTGTCGAGCAGGGCGCGCAGGTCGTCCGGGGTCATCGCCGTCGACACCTTGGCGCTCTGGGCCAGGATCTGCTCCTCGACCTCGCCGGCCAGCGCCTCCTGGCGGAAGAGCGGCAGATCCGACGGCACGATCCGTTCCTGGGCACCGAGCTTGCCGAGCACCCGGTCGCGGACGACCGTGCGCAACCGGCTGGCCAGGATCGCCTTCTCCCCGATCATCGCCGAGACTTCGTCGACGAAACGCCGGCCGGCCTTGGTCGGCTCGGGGTCCAGGGGCGAGAGGTCGATCGCCGGCGCTGGCGTGTGCCGGGTGTCCTGGGCGGTGGCCGACCCGAGGCTCAGGAAGGCAGCGAACGCGGCGGCGGCCGTTGGGCGGCAGACCATCGCTTGCGGATCATGGCCGCATCCGCGCGTCCGAGCAAGGCGGCGAGCAGATGCTGCAGCGCGTCGGCCGGGGAGCGCGCCGCCGGCGGCGGCAGCAGCAGGTGGGTCTTGCCGGCCTCGACCTGGCGCACGTCGGCGAAGGCCTCCAGCCACGCGCCGCCGAGCGGCCGCTGCGCCGGGTGGTGGACGACGACGCGGTCGGCGGCAACGAGCTGCACCGCGAGCACGCCCTGCGGTTCGAGCAGGTGCTTGAGCAGGAACACGTCGAGCAGGTTCTCGACGGCGCGCGGCAGCGTGCCGAAGCGGTCGCGCAGCGACGTGGCGATCGCGGCGCGCTGGCTCTCGCTGCGGGCCTCGTCCATCTCGCGCAGGATCTCGAGCCGGAGCCGCGCATCGGCTGCGAGCTCGTCGGGGACGTAGGCGTCGATCCGCAGATCGACGTCGACCTCGCGTTCGGCCGCGAGCTGCTCGGGCAGCGTGTGCTGCACCTGCGCGACGGCGGCGGCCAGCAGCTTGCAGTACATGTCGTAGCCGACGGCGGCGATGTGGCCCGACTGCTGCGGTCCGAGCAAATTGCCGGCGCCGCGCAGCTCGAGGTCCTTGAGCGCGATCTGGAAGCCGGCGCCGAGGTGGGACAGTTCTTCGATCGCTTTCAGCCGCCGCCTGGCTTCGTCGGCGGGGGGGGCCGTGCGATCGATCAACAGGTAGCAGTAGGCCTGCCGGTTGCTGCGGCCGACGCGGCCGCGCAGCTGGTGCAGTTCGGCGAGGCCGAAGCGGTCGGCGCGGTCGATCAGGATCGTGTTCGCGCGCGGGATGTCGAGGCCGTTCTCGACGATCGTGGTCGACACGAGGACGTCGATCTCGCCGTGCACGAAGCGCCGGACGGTCTGCTCCATCTCGCGCTCGCTCTGCTGGCCGTGGCCGATCGCGATCCGCGCGGCCGGCACGAGGCGCTGGATCTCGCGGGCGATGGCCGGCAATGCGGCGATCTCGTTGTGCAGCACGAACACCTGCCCGCCGCGCGCGAGCTCGCGCCCGACCGCGAGTCCGAGGATCTCGGGCTCGCGCCACAGGAGCCGCGTCTCGATCGCCTCGCGCCCGGCTGGGGGCGTGTGCAGGCTCGAGATCGGCCGGATGCCGAGCAACGCGGCGTGCAGCGTGCGTGGGATCGGTGTGGCCGAGAGCGTCAACACGTCGACCTGCGCGCGCAGCCGCTTGAGCTGTTCCTTCTGGCGCACGCCGAAGCGCTGCTCCTCGTCGATCACGAGCAGCCCGAGGGCCTTGAACACCAGGTCCTCGGTCAGGATCGCATGCGTGCCGATCAGCACGTCGAGCCGGCCGAGCGCCGCGTCGGCGAGGATCCGGCGGCGCTCCTTGGCCGTGCGGTAGCGCGACAGCAGTTCGACGCCGAGTCCGTGCGGCGCGAAGCGGGCGCGGAACGTCTCCGCGTGCTGGTCGGCCAGCACGGTCGTCGGCACGAGCACCGCGACCTGGCGGCCGGTGATCGCGACCTTGAACGCGGCGCGCAGCGCGAGCTCGGTCTTGCCGAAGCCGACGTCACCGCAGAGCAGGCGGTCCATCGGCTGCTCCTGCTCGAGGTCGGCGCGGATCTCGTTCCAGCTGACCACCTGGTCCGGCGTGTCCGCGAACGGGAAGGCATCGAGGAACTGGTCCTCGAGCGGATCGCGCGGGTACGGCGGGCGCCGGCTGCGCTGGCGTTCGGCCTGCACGGCCAGCAGGTCGGCGGCGAGATCGAAGAGCGCCTGCTGCACCTCCTCCTTGCGGCGCTGGAAGCCGCGGCCGCCCAGCTTGTCGAGTTTCGGCGCCGCCGCGCCCGAGCCGACGTACTTCTGGACCAGGTGGATCTTGCTCGCCGGCACCAGCAGTTGCACCTCGTCGGCGAAGAGCAGGCGCAGGTGGTCCTCGGCGACCGCGCCGCGGTTCACGCGATCCATGCCGAGGAAGCGCGCGATGCCGTGGACCGCGTGCACCACCAGGTCCCCGGGGCCGAGCTCGAAGAAGCTCTGCACCGCGCGGCTCGGCGGGGTCGCGCGGGTCTGGATGCGCGCGGCCGCCGGGACGCCTGCGAACTCGAGGTTCGAGAGCAGCGTGACGCCGAGTTCGTGCAGCGAGAAGCCGCGCGAGATCGTGCCCAGGCGCAGGCTGACCCGCTCGCGCGCGAGGTCGATGCCCTTGTGCGCGCAGATCGCGACCAGGCGGTCGCGCTCGGCCTCGCTGCGGCAGACGATGCACAGGCTGCCGGCACTGCCGCGGATCGCCTGGATGCGGCCCTTGGGGTCGGCCTCGCCGGAGCCGACGCTGCTGCCCGCCGACAGGATCCGGAAGTCGACGTCGTGGCTCGGCAGCGCCGAGAGTTCGAGCTGGGGCAGCGCGGTGGTCGCGAGCACGAGGCGCTGTTCGGCGGCGGCCAGCAGCGGATCGCGGCCGACGTGGCGGTCGGCGATCCGCAGCGGTTCGTAGCGCACGAGCAGCAGGTCGTTGCGGTGGAAGTGCAGCCAGGCGTCGTCGTCGGCGGCCGCGCCGGCGCCGCCGCCGAGCACGACCTCGGCCGCGGGCAGGCTCGGCGCGGAGAGCTGCGTCGCCGGGTCGAGGGGCCGCAGCGACTCGAGCACGTCCCCGCAGAACTCGAGGCGCAGCGCGTGCTCGGCGGCGAAGGGCCACAGGTCGAGCACGTCACCTCGCAGCGACACTTCGCCGGGCGCGAGCAGCAGCGGCACCTTGCGCAGTCCGGCCGCGAGCGCGGCCTGCAACAATTCGCTGCGGCTCTGCGGGGTGCCGGCGTGCAGGACCAGCCGGCCCTGGGCGATCGCGCGCGGAGTCGGCGCGGCCTGCAGGAGTGCGGACAACGATCCGATCGCGACGAAGCCGGTCTGGCCGTGCACGGCGTGCAACGCGCGGGCGCGCTGGCCGGCCAGGGCCGGATCCGCTGCGCCATCCAGGCCGATGCCTGCCTCGACGAGCACGATGCCGCCCGGGACGCCGAAGAGCTCGAGATCGCCGGCCAGGGTGCGCGCATCCTCGTCGTGGGCGGTGGCGACCAGCAGGGGCCGTCCGGTTTCGCGCCGCAGGGTCGCGACGACGAGCGCGGCCGAAGCGCCCCAGAGGCCGCCGGCCTTGCGCAGCGCACCGGGGCGCAGGGCTTCGAGCAGGCGGCAGGTCGTCGGCAGGCGGGCGAAGCTCGCGAGCAGCGCCTCGCTCATCCCGGCTCTCCGGGCGGGGCCAGCTGGTTCTCGCCCGGCGGCACGCACAGGCGCGCGAGCGCGGCGGCCGCGGCCTGCTTCTCGGCGGCCTGCTTCGAGCGGCCAGTGCCTTCTGCGACCGGCTCGCCGTGCAACAGCACGGCGACCACGAACGAGCGCTCGTGCGGCGGCCCCGAGGTCTCGAGGATCTCGTAGGCAGGCTGCCCGAGGTCGCGGGTCTGCGCGAGGTGCAGCAGGCGGCTCTTGGGGTCGCGCTGCGGCGGTGCCGCCTCGGCTTCGCCGGCGAGCCGCTGCCAGATCTGCGCGCGCACGAACTTGCGGGCCGCGCGGATGCCGCCGTCGAGGTAGATCGCGCCGAGCACGGCTTCGACGAGGTCGGCGCGGATGCGCGGCGAGGCCCGGTCCTGTTCGCGGATGCCGCGGCCGACCGTCAGGTTGGCGATCAGGTCCAGGTGGTCGGCCACCGCCGCGAGGGGCTCGCGCGAGACCAGCCGCGCGCGCCGGTCGGTCAGCTGGCCCTCGGGGATGTCCGGGCGGTCCCGGAACAGGAGCTCGGCGATCAGGAAGCCGAGCACCGCGTCACCCAGGAACTCGAGCCGTTCGTAGTTCTGCTTGCCCTCGTTGCCGGTCGAGGAGTGGCACAGGGCCCGGTCGAGGAGCTCGAGGTCCCGGAACTTGTGGCCGAGACGGAGCGCGACCTTGCGCAGCAGCTTCCTGCGCACGGTGGTCTCGGTTGGTGCGGCGCCGGGCGTCGGCTTGGGCATGGTGCGGTTTGCAGGCCGGGCGAGGCGCACTCTAGCGCGCGCCGAGTCGGGGCTGCTAGCATCCTGAGCCGGGAGCCAAGACACCACGCCCCTCCGATGACATCGAGTTCGCGATCGCCGCAGCGCGTACGCTGGCCACTGCAGGATGGCCAGGAGGTCGAAACCGACCTGCTCGGGACGCTCGAGGGGAGCGCGGCGCCGGTCTTGTTCCTGCGTGGCATGGACCTGGCCGCGGACTGGTCGTTCTATCCGTACCTGCTCGAGAAGCTCGCCGAGCATCGGCCCGTGCTGGTCCCCGTCGTGCCCGCTGGCGCGACCCAGAGCGCCGAGCTCGCCGTGGTCGAGGCGCTGGTCGCGGCCCTGGCCAAGGCCCGCCCGGGCAAGGTCGGTCTGCTTGGGCACGCGAAGGGCGCGGCCCTCGCGCTGCTCGTCGCGGAGCGGCACGCGAGCGTCGGGGGCGTGGTCGGGATCTCGACCATCTGCACGTTCAACCGTGGCGGCGAGCAGGCGCTGCCCGGGCGCAGCGACGTCGCCCAGCACGGGGAACGCTTCCAGGTCGAGCTCGCGGCCCGGGGCACGCGGTGCCCGGTCGTGCTGGTGCACGGCGAGGAGGATGCGATCGCCCCGTTCGCCGAGGGCGAGCTCGTCTACCACTGGCTGCCGAAGGAGCACACGAGCCTCGTGCTGCTCGAGAAGACCGGACACTCGCTCGGCGCCACGAATCCCTTCGCCGGCACCAACAAGGAGCTGGACCGCGCGGTGCGCATCACGCGGGAGTTCTTCGCGCGCGTGCTCTGAACGAGTGAAGCCCCGCGGCGCGCGCGGGCCGCGGTTCAGACCTTCGCTTCCTCGCGGTCCTGGCGCTTGCGGTCCTTCTCGTTCAGCAGGATCTTGCGCAGCCGGATGTGGTTCGGCGTGACCTCGACCAGCTCGTCCTCCTCGACGTACTCGAGGCCTTCCTCGACGCCGAACTCGCGCGGCGGGGGCATCTTGACCACCTGCTCCTTGGTCGAGGAACGCACGTTGGTGAGCTTCTTCTCGCGCGAGAGGTTGACGACGATGTCGCCCTCCTTGCAGTGCTCGCCGACGATCATGCCCTCGTAGATCTCGACGCCCTCGGCGAGGAAGAACTGGCCGCGGTCGCGCAGGCCGTCGAGCGCATAGAAGGTCGAGCGGCCGGGCGCCATCGCCACCATCACGCCGGCGCCGCGGCCGGAGATCTCGCCGCGGTAGTCGCCGTAGCCGTGGAACACGTGGTGCATCGTCGCGCGGCCCTGCGTTGCGTTCAGCAGCCGGTTGCGCACGCCGATCAGGCCGCGCGCCGGCACCGTGAACTCGAGGCGCTGGAAGTTGCCCTTCTTGCTCATGTTGGCGAGCTCCGCCTTGCGCTCGCCGAGGATCTCGATCACCTTGCCGACGCACTCCTCGGGCGCGTCGACGGTCAGGTACTCGATCGGCTCGAGCCGGCGGCCGTTCTCCTCGTGGTAGATGACCTGCGGCTTGCCGGCGGCGAACTCGAAGCCCTCGCGGCGCATCGTCTCGAGCAGGAAGCCGAGGTGCATGATGCCGCGCCCCGACAGCACGAAGAGGTCGGAGCTCTCACCCTGCTCGACGCGCAAGGCGACGTTGGTGCGCAGTTCCTTGTCGAGGCGGTCGCGCAGATGGCGTGACGTGAGCGACTTCCCGTCGCGGCCGGCGAAGGGCGAGTCGTTGACGCGCATCAGGATGCTCATCGTCGGCTCGTCGATCGCGACGGCCGGCAACGGATCGACGTGCTCGAGCGCGGTCAGCGAGTCGCCGATGCTGATCGGATCGACGCCGTAGACGGCGGCGAGGTCGCCGGCGTCGACGCTCTGCGTCTCGACCCGGGTCATCCCCGAGAACGTGTAGATGCCGCGCACGACGACCTCCTGCTGCTTGCCATCCGGGGTCACGCGCACGACCCGGGCGCCGACCTGCAGCTTGCCGCGGTGCACGCGGCCGATCGCGATACGGCCGACGAAGTCCGACCAGTCGAGGCTCGTGACCCGGAACTGCAGCGGGCCCTCTGGGTCGTCCTTCGGCGCCGGGATGTGCTGCAGGATCGTCTGGAACAGCGGCTCCAGGTCGGCGGTCTTCTCGCCGAGCTTCTTGCTCATCCAGCCGCCGCGCCCCGAACCGTAGAGCACCGGGAAATCGAGCTGCTCCTCGCTCGCGTCGAGGTCGATGAACAGGTCGAAGACCTCGTTCACCACTTCCTGTGCGCGCGCGTCCGTGCGGTCGACCTTGTTGATCACGACGATCGGCACCAGCTTGTGCATGAACGCCTTGCTGAGCACGAAGCGGGTCTGCGGCATCGGTCCTTCCGCCGCGTCGACCAGCAGCAGCACGCCGTCGGCCATCGACAGCACGCGCTCCACCTCACCGCCGAAGTCGGCGTGGCCCGGCGTGTCGATGATGTTGATCTTCACGCCCTGGTAGACGACGACCGTGTTCTTGGCCAGGATCGTGATGCCGCGCTCCTTCTCGAGCTCGTTGCTGTCCATGATGCACTCGCCGACC
>CAZSKV010000731.1:0-13342 GCA_964607495.1 uncultured candidatus Brocadiaceae bacterium | reverse complement strand
CCCGCGTGCTCCGCCGGATCAGACGACCTCGATCACGCAGATCGAGACATCGTCGTGCTGCACGCCGTCGTTGAACTCCCGCAGCGCCGCGAGCAGCTTCGTCTTGATCGTCTCGGCGCCGCTCGCCGCATGCCGCAACAGCACTGCGCGCAGGCGATCGTCGCCGAACATCTCCTGGTTGTCCCGCGACCAGTACTCGGTCACGCCATCGGTGTGGAGCAGCAGGATGTCGCCAGCGGCCAGCTCGAGTTCCTCGGCCCGGAACGCGCAGTCCGCGGCCAGGCCGAGTGGCGCCTCCGCGGACACGATCTCGCGCAGGGCGCCGGTGCGGCGGACGAAGTGGAGCACCGGGATGTGCCCGGCGCCGACGAAGCGGGCGCGCGGCACGTCGGGCTCGAAGGCGAGCGCGGCCACGGTCAGGAACATCCCCGTGTCGCCGACTTCACGTGCGATCTTGGCGTCGAGTTCCGCCAGCAGCGGGCCGAGGTCCTTGTGGCCGACCCCGGCGCGGTACGCGGAGCGGAAGGACGACATCAGCAGCGCGGAGTCGATGCCGTGCCCGGAGACGTCGGCGACGATCGCGTGGATCTCGCCCTCGGGGTCCTCGACCAGATCCAGGTAGTCGCCACCCACATGGTTCGCGGGGTGCGAGACCCAGGCAAAGCGCAAGCGAGGCGTGGCCGGCGGCCGGGTCGGCAGCAGCTGTTCCTGGATCCGGGCGGCGATCCGCAGCTGGGTCTCGAGGCTCTTCGTGCGCAGGGACTCGCGCTCGAGCGCGAAGCGATGGAACAGGGCCGCGCCGAGCTCCGAGAACGAGCGCAGGCTCTCGAGCCTGGACGCGAAACCGCTGTGTTCCGTGTCGGCGTTCAGCAGCACGCACAGGCCCGCGGTCACGCCGTGGTAGCGCAGTGGACTGACGACCAGGTTGCGCATGCCCTTGGGCAGCAGGGTCGAGTCCAGCTCCGGCCACGTGCCTTCGGCGTCCGGCGCGAGCACGCGCAGCGTCCGCGCCGCCGCGTCCCCGATCCAGGGCTGGTCACCGACCCGGCGCAGCCGCGCGACGAAGTCGTCGGGGATGCCGAGACCTTGCGCGAAGCTCAGTGCGGTCGCTTCCGTCCCGATCTGTTCGCAGAGCCAGAGCGCGCCGTATTGCGTGCCGACGATGCAGCCGGCGAGGGTCAGGAACCGGGCAGCCACGACCTCGGCATCGGACTCCTGGAACAGGACGATCCCCTCCGCCA
This sequence comes from uncultured candidatus Brocadiaceae bacterium, assembly GCA_964607495.1. Taxonomy (GTDB): domain Bacteria; phylum Planctomycetota; class UBA1135; order UBA1135; family UBA2386; genus CAZSKV01. The sequence goes on along the minus strand of CAZSKV010000731.1, from coordinate 12,101 downwards.
GGGCCTGCAGCGCCGCGCAGTAGATGTCCGTCGTCTCCAGCGCCTTGCTGTTCAGGTGCTGGTTGACCCAGGCGATCGCGTAGTGCGCGAGCAGGTCCGCGAGCTGTGCCTCGGCTGCGGCGTCGATGGCCCCGAACACCAGCAGGCGGCCGATCTCCTCGCCCTGGTAGCGGAGCGGCGCCGTGGTCGCGGCCCCCTGGCTCGTCGGTCCGAGCTGCACGAGCTGGCCGGGTCTTGCGCGCGGGTGTGGTCCGAGTGCGAGTTCGACGCGGTGGGTGTCCGCCCCGCCCTCGCACAACAGCAGCAGCAACTCCTGTCCCGGCAGCACGCGCGCGAGCTGGGTGCCGCACTCTGCCCGCAGGGCGGCGTTGCCCCGGGCGGCGTGCAGCGCGAGCCCAGGGGCTGCCGCCTGCAAGCCGGGTGTGGGATTGCGTGCCGGCTGGGGCATGAGTCGCTCAGTGCAACAGGGACTGCATGCTCGAGACAGCGCCCGACATCGCCTCGTCCATGACTTCCCGCGCGCGGGCCCAGTCCTGGGCGGTCAACCCCAGCGTGCGCAGGTCCTGCGGGAAGAAGACCGTCTCCGGCACACAGTCCTGCTGGTAGCCGATCCGGCGCTCGTGGGCGAGGGCGTCGGCCAGGCGCACGAGCGCGAACGCGGTCTTGTGGATCTGCGGCGTCTCGTCGTCGTGATGGTGCTTGATCACCTCCTGGACGAGCGGACTCAGGTTCCACTTCGCGGCGACGAGTGCGCCCGCCTCCGTGTGGTCGATGCCGATCGTGGCGCACTCCGTCGCGACGATTGCTGTGGCGACCTGATGCGGATCGAGATGATGCTGCAGCAGGTAGGGCGCGAGCAGCATCTTGCCGATGTCGTGCAGGAGCCCGGCGATGAACAGCTCCTCGCTGAGATCCTGGCCCTGATGCGTGAACTGCGCGAGCGAGCGCGCGGCCGAGGCGACGCAGAACGAGTGCTTGAGCAGGCCGTGCTGATCATGGCCGTAGCCGCCGAGATCGCGGTCGAGGAACTTGGCGGTGCTCGACGCGAGCAGCAGGCTGCGGAGCCCGCGGAAGCCGAGCACGACGATGGCCTCGCGGATGCTGCGGACCTGGCGCGACAATCCGTAGAACGGCGAGTTGACCATCCCCAGCAGCTTCGCCACCAGGACCTGGTCGACCTGCAGGTGCTTCTCGATGTCGGCGGGCTCGGAGTTGCCGTCGTTCAGCATGCCGAGCAGGCGCACGACCATCTCCGGCAGCGGCCGGATCAGGTCGCTGCGATGCAGGATCTCGCGCCGGGTGCGTTCCTGGACGGCAAGGTTGGTCAGCGCGGATGGGGTGTTCAGGTTCACGGGTGGCTCCTCCAGCCGTTCTTTCGGCGCTTGCGGCACCAGCCTTGACCGCGGCGCGGGGGCGCGAAGGCATCGGGCGCAGCGCGCTCAGTCCCCGGTCCGAGACTGCCGAAACAGGGGCATGACCCATCGGCTGCTGCTGCCTCCGCCGGTGCGCCCGCACCGCCCCGAGCCACGCCCGGCTGTGTTCCGGCTCGAGCTGCCGCGTCCGCGCCCGCCCCGCGATCCGCTCTTCGGCCGCTGCCTCAAGGACCTCCTGCGCGGCGGCCTCGCGATCCTGGTCCTGCACTTCTGCCTCGTGCAGATCTCGGTCGTGCGCGGGCACTCGATGGAGCCCTCGCTGCTCGATGGCGACCGCCTCGTGGTCGACCGTACGGCCTACGCCCTGGGTGACGTCGCGCGCTACGACGTCGTCGTGCTGCGTTATCCGCTCGACCCATCGATCGATTTCGTGAAGCGGATCGTCGGCCTCCCCGGGGATCGCGTCGCCCTGCGCGACGGCATCCTGCTGCTGAACGGTCAGCCGGTCGCGGCGGAGTTCCTGCACGTCGAGGACCACCAGGACATGCCGGAGCTGCAGGTGCCCGAGGGGCAGTACTTCGTGCTCGGGGACAACCGGCCGATCTCCTGCGACTCGCGCGAGTTCGGCCTCGTGCCTGCCGGGAACCTCAAGGGGAAGGTGCGGGCCCGCTTCTGGCCGCTGGCGAGGCTGTCGATGTTCTGAGACAGTCAGCCGGCGCCATGGACATCCTGGTCACCGGCGGACTCTCGGGCATCGGCAAGGGGATCGTCGCGGCGTTCCCTGGGCGCTGCGTCGTCTGGTCGCGGCGGACCGGAGTCGACGTCACCGATGCCGCGCAGGTGTCGGCGGCAGCCGCGCGCCTGTTGCGCGAACACGGAGCGCCGCAGGCGCTCGTGCACTGCGTCGGGGACTTCGCGGAGCGGAACCTGCTGGCCACCGACGATGCACTCTGGCACGAGCTGGTCGCCAGCAACCTGACGAGCTCGTTGCTGCTCGCGCGCGCGCTCGTGCCTGCGATGGTGGCCGCCGGCCGCGGCCGGGTGCTCTTCTTCGCGGCCGCCGGCGCCGACGACCTGCGGGGCAAGATGCGCGCACCAGCCTACTTCGCGTGCAAGGCGGCACTGATCTCGCTCGCGCGCTCGCTCGCGCTCGAGGTCGCGCGCGCGGGTGTGACCGTGAACGTGCTCTCGCCCGGCATCATCCGGCACCCGACGAGCCATGCCGCGAGCCAGGAGCGGATGACCACGCGGATCCCGATGGGACGCCCGGGTGCGGTGGCCGACGTCGTCGGCGCGGTGCGTTGGCTGCTGTCGCCGGAGGCCGCCTACGTGACCGGAGCAGTGCTCGATGTCGATGGGGGGCTTGCGTCCGGGTCGGCCGCGCCGTTCACGGTTCCCGAAGCACGGGATTGACCAGCTGGCCGATCCCTTCGATCTCGCCGACCATCACGTCGCCGTCCTGCAGCGGGCCGACACCCTCGGGCGTGCCCATGGCGATCAGGTCGCCCGGGCGCAGCGTCGTGTGCTGGCTCAGGAATTCGATGGCCTGCGCGATCGACACGACCATCAGGCTGGTCCTGCTCTGCTGGCGGACCACGCCGTTCACGCTCAAGCGCAGCGCGAGATCCCCGACGTTCGGCAGGTGCTCGCGGGCGACGACCCACGGCCCGAGCGGGCAGAAGGTGTCGAACGACTTGCTGCGCAGCCAGGGGTGCTTCTTGTCCCGGTCGGTGCCCTGCATCTTGCGGGCCGTGACGTCGTTCAGCACCGTGTAGCCGGCGACGAGCTGCAGCGCTTCCGCGGCGGGCACGTACTTGCGGCCTTTCCGTTCCGGGTCGCAGAACCCCAGGATCACGCCGAGCTCGATCTCGTGGTCGATCCTGGTCTCGACCCAGCGCGGGAGCAGCACCGGCTGGCCGTGCGCGAGCAGCGTGTCGGCGAGCTTGGCGAAGATGATCGGCTCTTCGGGCACCTGGGCGCCGAACTCGGCCGCATGCGCGGCGAAGTTCTTGCCGAGGCAGAGGATCTTGCTCGGTTGCGCGACTGGCACGTCGAACACCGGCTGGCCCATCGGCCTCCCGACCGCGCACAGGTGCTCGACCGCGGCTGCATCGAGGCCGCCACTGCGCAAGAGCACGCCTTCGTCCTGGGGTCCGAGGTCGAAGTAGCTGTCCCCCTGCGCGACGCCGAGCCGGCGCTCACCGGCCAGGCGATGGCAGAACCATCGCGGCGCGGTCACTTGCACTTCTCGAGGGCGAGCAGCGCGTAGATCGTGCACAGCGTCGGCATGCCTTCCCACCACCGCGGGTTCTTGTCGTTGACCCACGAGCCATCCGGCCGCTGCAGCGCCTCCAGGTGCTTGCGCAACTCGGTGCGCCAGCTCACCACGGTCCCGGTCGGCGAGGTCCAGTCACCCTGGCCGACCAGGTCGAGGGCCTGGGCCATCACCATGTAGTAGTAGTAGAGGCCCTGATAGCGCCCCTTCTCGCCCACGCGCCGGACGTCGGCACCGGGGTTCTCGGCCAGCGTCCAGTTCTTCTCGATCCACCCGACCACGGCGCGGACGCGGGGATCGGTGGGCGGCACACCGCAGAGGGTGTAGGTCTTGAGCAGGCAGTAGGTCATCGACCCGTAGCTGCGTGGCACCTTGGTGCCGTCCGGCAGTTCGACGTAGCCCATCGGCGAGTTGCCGGGGTAGTAGGCCGCGCCGCCGTCGTCACCGGAGGTGACGGAGTACCAGGTGCCGCTCTCGTCGTCGCGCACCTTGCCCTTGAAGTCGTTCACCTTGGACAGGTTCTGCGTGCGCTGCAGGAACACGATCGCCTTCTGCAGGGCCTCGTCCTTGTCCGGCAGCCCCGAAGCGCGCAGGGCCTCGATCGCGAACTGCAGGTTCGAGAGGTCGCCGCGCTCGTCGCCGCCGTAGCCGATCGAGCCGTAGTCGCGATCACCCGGCCCGTAGCCGCGGTCGTCGACGTTCTGCAGCGAGAGGATGAACTTCTGCGCCTTCTGCAGGGCCTCGGCGAAGCGCGGGTCCTTGCTGCGCGCGAGCGCATGCATGCCGGCACAGGTCACGTAGTTGACGTTGTCCTGGCCGATGGAGCCGGACTTCGTCTGTGCGGCCAGGATCCAGTCGAGACCGAGATCGATCACGGATTGCTCGTCCTTCGTGCGCAAGCTGGCTGGCTTGGTCTGCAGCGCGGCGAGACCCATGGCGGTGAGACCCAGGTCCGCCATCTCCTTGCCCGGAGGACCCGCGAGGAACTTGCCCTCCTTCTGGCTCTTGAGCAGCAAGTCGAGCGCCTTCTGCTGGGCGGCGGTCCATGGCTCCGCGGCGGCAGCCACAGGCTTGGGCCGTTCGCCGGCACCCTTGTCGGCTGCCCGGGAGATGACCTGCATCGCGACCAGCCGCTGCAGGGCCTCGACCGAGCGCGCCAGATCCACCTTGCCGTCAGCTGTCTGCAACAGGCCGCCGCGCACGCTGCCAGCCAACTGCTTGAGGGCGGCCGGTTCGGGCGGCTGCTGCCGCACCTCGGCGATCAGGGCCGCGAACGGGCCGGCAGCCTCGGCTCCCGCCCGCTGCAGCCAGGTGCGGGCCTGCGCCAGGTCGGGCCGGAACGCGTCCTCGCCCATGACCTCGAGGGCCTCGACCACGGTCCGGGTCACCAGTACGGCGTCCTGCCCGGCATCGACGAAGCTGCCGTCGGCCGCCCGGTGCTTGAAGAGCGCATTCAGCGCCGGCTTGACCACTGGCCCATCGTGGACGGCGTAGAAGCGGTGGCAATGGCCCATCGCGGTCAGGATGCGAGCGGTCATCAACGCCGTGCCGTCGCCCAGGGAACCGTCGGGGTGGGCCGTGTCCCGCAGGTTGCGGACCAGGCCATCGACCTCGTCCTTGAAAGGGGCGCCTTGAGCAGAGAGCGCGCCGACGAAGGCCAGCGCCACACAGGAGGATGCAAGTCGGAACATGAGGTGACCGGGTGTTCTGGGCCTCTAGGCTAGGCTCGCGGAGGGCCGCCTCCAACGGAAAGGCGCGGCGGCGGTTCAAGCGCTGCTGGCACCAGGACTTCAGGCGCCCTCCGGCGCAGCGTGGCCGGAATCAGGGCCAGGATTCACTCCGGGCGGCAAGTACGCGCTACAAGTCTCCGCGTCCGTCAACGCGGCCTCGCACCCCATGAACCACAAGCTCACCACTCTCTCGTTCCTCCTGGTCGCCGGCATGGCGACTGCCCAGAACCAGGGCATCGCCCTCGTCAATGGCGTCGACGGCTACGTCGAGATCCCGTACTCGGCGCAAGTCGTGCCGCAGTCCGGCATCACCGCCGAGGCCTGGGTCACCTACGACGATGCCACGCTGCCGACGGGATGGCGCTACCCGACCGTGTTCCGGCAGAATCTCAATGCGGGTGGAGAGTCGTTCTTCCTGCGCATCGAGGCCGGCAACAACAACGCCAAGACCGTGCGCTGGCTGGTCACGACGACCGCGGGTGTCTACTCGGCGAACTGGACCTTCAGCGCGGGCCAGCTCAACACCTGGACCCATCTCGCCGGCACCTACGACGGCACGACGGCGCGGCTGTTCGTGAATGGCGTCGAGGTTGCGACGCGCGTGGCCTCGGGCGCACTCAAGGACCTGGGTGGCGCGCTGCGCATCGGCAAGGGCTCCGACATCGGCGGCCCGATGGAAGTGTGGAACGGCAAGATCGACGAAGCCCGGATCTGGCCCTTCGCGCGCTCCGGTGCCTCGATCCTCGGTTCGATGAACGCCGAACTCAGCGGCATGCCCGGCACCGTTGCGACCTGGAACCTGAATGGTGGCTACCAGGATTCGTCGTCGACGCTGCACGCGACTGCGACCGGCAGTGTCGCGTTCGTCCCCGGGGCCCCGGCGCTGAGCACGCGGCTCTTCCTCGGTTCGGTCATCGGCAAGAGCAGCGATGGGTGCCTCGGTCCGATCCCGCTCGCGCTGACTGGCACCGCGCAGAGCGGCAACGCGGGCTTCGGTCTCGCTGCCCAGCGCGTGCCGGGCTCGGCTCCCGGCCTGTGCGTGCTGAGCCCGCAGGCCCTGTCCACGCCGCTGAAGCTGCTCGGACTCGACGTCTGGGTCGATCTGAACGGCAGCCTCCCGCTGACCGCGACCACCGACAAACTGGGTGCGATCCAGTTCCCGCTGCCGATCCCTGCGACCCTGATGGCCGGTGGCCTCGCGGCCCAGTTCGTGATCATCGACACCTGCGGCACGCAGGGTCTGACCGCCTCGAACGCGCTGGTGTTCGTGATCACGCCCTGAGCGGCGTCAGCGCACGAGCTTCACGGCCGTGCCGTAGACGAGCATCTCGGCCGCGCCGTTCGCGATCTTGCTGGTCGTGATCCGCAGGCCGACGATCGCGTCGGCGCCGAGCTGGCGCGCCTCCTGGCGCATGCGGTCCAGGGCCTGCTCGCGGGTCTCGGCCAGCATCTTGGTGTAGTGGCGCAGTTCGCCGCCGACGAGGTTGTGCAGCCACTCGCCGAAGTCCTGCAGCAGGTGCCGCGAACGGATCGCGGAGCCCCGGACCAGACCGAGTGTCTGCGCGATCTCGTGGCCCGGGAGGGTGTCGGTGGTGGCGAGGAGCATCAGCGCAGGATGCCACGATAGCGGTCGAAGCGCGACGTCTTGAGCTTCAGGCGCAGCGTGTTCCACGCCAGCAGGGCGCCGCCGCCGAAGGTCGCGAACACCGCGCACTTGACGTGCCAGGGCAGGCCACTGCTCACCAGCAGGTAGATCCCCTCGAGCAGGAGCACGACGAGACCGGTGAGGAACAGGATCCAGCCGAGCTGCCATTCGGTCCGGTTGTAGAACCGGGCCCAGAAGCGCCGGATCTCGCGGTCGGTCGGCTCCTGCAAGCGCACGCTCGCCGCGAGCGTGGTCAGCGTCTGGAACCGCGCGGTCTCCGCCGCCAGCTCCGGGTCCTCGAGCAGACGCCGCTCGAACTCGGCGCGCTCGACGGCCGGCATCTGGTCGTCGAGGTAGCGCATCCATTGCTCCTGCTGGGGAGTCAGCGCGACGTCGGTCATCGCGGCACCTCCATGTAGGGTTCCATCGCCTTCTTCAGGTTCTGGCGCGCATGGAAGAGCCGTGACATCACGGTGCCGATCGGGATCTCGAGCACGGCGGCGATGCCCGCGTAGTCGAGGTCCTCGAAATGGCGCAGCATCAGGATCTCCCGGTGTTTGAGCGGCAGGGTCTCGAGGGCCTTCCAGAACATGCGCTGGGTCTCGTGGAGTTCGGCCTGGTCCGGGGGCAGGAGTTCGCCGCCTACGAGCGGGTAGTCGTCCCCGCCGTCGTCCCGGCCGGCCTGGATCGAGAAGTGCCCCTTGCGGCGGTACTTCTCGCAGAAGTTCATGCAGGTGTTCCGCAGGATGCGGAAGAACCAGGGGGCGAAGGGTTCGCCGGCGCGGAAGCGGTCGAGGGTCTTGAACACCCGGTAGACGGCCTCCTGCGCCATGTCCGCCGCGTCGTCCCGATTGCCCACGTAACCCTGGGCCACGGCGATCGCGCTCTTGAGGTAGCGATCCACGAGCGCTTCGAAGCTCGCGTGGTCGCCGTGCTTGGCGGCCGCGATCAGGCGGATCTCTTCGGCGGTGTCCAAAGGCGCCCGGCTACCGGACCGGTCGGAACTCATTCAGCCGGCATCGGAACTGCACGAGCTCCGATGTGCAACAAGTGCCCATGCCACCTATCCTGGGCGCGAATGAACCAGCGGCTCCGCAACCTGCAGACCTACCCCATGCTGAAGCTCGAACAGCGCAAGCAGGAACTGCTGGCCCGCGGCGCGCGGATCTTCGACTTCGGCACCGGCGACCCCAAGGAGCCGACGCCGGCGGCGATCCGGGCCGCGTTCCAGCACAGTGTGCCCGAGGTGTCGCAGTACCCCTCGGTGTCGGGCAAGCCGGCGATGCGCCGGGCTGCCGCCGGATACCTGCGCCGCCGCTTCGGGGTGAGCATCGATCCGGATCGCGAGCTCCTGCCGACGCAGGGCAGCAAGGAGGCGATCTTCCATCTGCCGATGACCTTCGTCGAGATCCCATCGGAGAAGGACCTCGTGGTCTATGGCGTCCCCGCCTATCCGGTGTTCGAGATCGGTGCGCTCTTCGCCGAGGCCTGGACCTACGAGCTGCACTTGCACGCGGGCAACCACTACCTGATGGACCCCGACGATCTGCCGGAGGACGCGAAGCGCCGCGCCGCGCTCGTGTTCCTGAACTATCCGCACAACCCGACCGGACAGGAGCTGCCAGCCGAGCTCTTCGCGAAGTGGGTCAAGGCGCGCGAGGAGTACGGCTTCATCCTGGTCTCGGACGAGTGCTACGCCGACCTCTGGTACGGCAAGTCGGCGCCGCGCTCGGTCCTCGAGTTCGGCCGTGAGGGCTGCCTCGCGGTGCATTCGCTGTCGAAGCGTTCCGGGATGACCGGCTACCGCTCCGGCTTCGTCGCCGGCGATCCGAACCTGATCGAGCAGTACCGGCGGTTCCGTGCCGGCATGGGGGTCGCGCCGACCGACCCCGTGCAGGCGGCGAGCGAAGTGGCCTGGAACGATGTCGAGCACGTCGCCGTCCGGCGCGAGGTCTTCGGCGCGAAGCGGCGCCTGCTCGCCGAGGAGTTCGCGCGGCTCGGCCTGAAGGTCTACCCGGGCACTGCGACGCTCTTCTTGTGGGTCGAGGCGCCGCCCGGCCGGCGGGGGGAGGACTACGCGGCCGAGCTGCTCGAGCACGGGATCCTGGTGTCGCCGGGGTCCTTCTACGGCTCCGGCCAGGAGCGGTTCTTCCGCGTCGCGCTCGTGCCGAGCCTCGACGAGTGCCGCGAAGCCCTGCGCCAGTGGCCGAGGTGAGCCGATGGAGCCTCTGAAGTCCCTGGTCGAAGCCGCGTTCGCCGACCGCGCGCTGCTGCAGGATCCGCGGCATGCCGATGCGGTGCGCGAGACGATCGCCCGGCTCGATGCGGGCCGACTGCGCGCGGCCGAATGCCGCGACGGCGACTGGATCGTGCACGCGTGGGTGCAGCAGGCCGTCAACCTGTTCTTCCTCGTGCAGGGCCTGCAGGTCCACGACCTGCCGCCCTACGAGTTCCACGACAAGATCCCGCTCAAGAAGAACCTCGCGGCGCAGGGGGTGCGGGCGTTGCCGACGGCGACGCTGCGCTATGGCGCGTTCCTCGAGCCCGGCGTCGTGGCGATGCCCTGCTTCGTGAACATCGGCGCGCGGGTCGGCGCGCGGACGATGGTCGACACCTGGGCCACGGTCGGTTCCTGCGCGCAGATCGGCGCCGACGTGCACCTCGCCGGTGGCGTCGGCATCGGCGGTGTGCTCGAGCCGCCCGGCGCCCGTCCGGTGATCGTCGAGGATGGCGCGTTCCTGGGCTCGCGGTGCATCGTGGTCGAGGGTGTGCTCGTCGGCAGCAGGGCCGTGCTGGGCGCCAACGTCGTGCTGACCGCCAGCACGCCGATCGTCGACGTGCGCGGCAAGGAGCCCGTGATCACCAAGGGGCGCGTGCCGCCGCGCGCGGTCGTGATCCCGGGCACGCTGCCCAAGCGCTTCCCGGCCGGCGAATACCACGTGCCCTGCGCGCTGATCATCGGCGAGCGCAAGGAGTCGACGGATCTCAAGACCAGCCTGAACGCGACCCTGCGCGAGTTCGGAGTCTCGGGATGAACGAGCTCGAGGCGATCCTGGCCACGACCGAGGCGCTGCTGCAGATCGACTCGCCGACCGGATCGGAACAGGTGCTCGGCGACTGGCTCGAGGCGCGCGTGCGGGAGTTCGCGCCGCACGCGTGCATCCGTGCCCGCAACAGCCTCTGCGTCGTGCCGCAGGCACTGCGCGAAGACCGTGCGCTCGTGATGCTCCTCGGCCACACCGACACCGTGCCGAAGCTCGGCCCCAACCCCGTGCGGCGCGAAGGCGACCGCTTGTACGGGCTCGGTGCGTCCGACATGAAGGCGGCGCTCGCGATCATGCTCGCGCTCGCCGCGCGCGCGCGGCAGGTGCCGCCGCGGCACGACCTCGCGCTGGTGTTCTACGGTGGGGAGGAGGGCGCCTACGCCGAGAGCGAGATGCCGGCGATCCACGCGGCGGCCCGGACCTGCTTCGACCGCACGCGCTTTGCGATCTGTCTCGAGCCGACCGACAACCAGATCCAGCTCGGTTGCATGGGCACGGCGCACGCCGAACTGACGTTCCGGGGGCGGCGCGCGCACTCGGCGCGGCCGTGGCAGGGCGAGAATGCGATCCACAAGGCGGCGCCACTGCTCGCCCGGCTGGCCGCGCGCAAGCCCATCGAGCACCGGATCGGCGGGCTGGTCTTCACCGAGGTCGTCTCCGCCACGCTGGCCGAGGCCAAGGGCGCCCGCAACGTGATCCCCGACCGCTTCTGGATCAACCTGAACTACCGCTTCGCTCCGGGCAAGGACGAGACGCAGGTGCGCCGCGACCTCGCCGAGCTCGCGGGTGGCGAGGCCGAGGTCGAGCTGACCGACTACTCGCCGGCCGGGCGCGTGTGTGCCGACAACCCGTTGCTGCAGGAGTTGCGCGCCGCCGCCGGCAATCCGCAGGTCTGCGCGAAGCAGGCCTGGACCGATGTCGGCCGGCTCTCGTGGATGGGCATCGACGCGATCAACTTCGGCCCGGGCGCGACTGCCCAGGCGCACCAGGCCGGCGAGTGGATCAGCATCCGCGAGATCGGACGCCACTGGCAGGCGTTGCTGACCTGGCTCTACGGCGCGTAGGCGGGAGGCCTTGCGGCCTCACCGGCCGAAGAGGGCGCGGAAGAAGCCCTTCTTCTGCGGCGCGGCTGCCGCCGGCTCCTCGACCGGAGCGCTTGCCGCCTGGTTCTTGCCGCAGCCGCAGTGGTTGCCGCAGCCGCCGCCGCCCGGACGCATCGATTGCGGCAGACCCTGCTCGGTCGGCAGGCCTTCGCTGCGCCACTGCGCCATCCCGCCGGTGAGGTTGCTCAGTTGCGTGAAGCCCTGGGCGGCGAGGAACTCGCACGCGGCGACGCTGCGGCGGCCGTGCTCGCAGACCACGAGGTAGTGGCGCGCCGGGTCGAGACGGTCGACGAACTGGTCGAGGACCTGCACCGGCAGCAGGTTGGCACGCGCGATGCGGTGCTCCTGGTACTCCGGCAGCGTGCGCACGTCGAGGAGGATCAGGCCGGTATCGGCCTGCAGCGCGGCCTGAGCCTGCGCGGGTGTGAGCTCGCGATGGGACATGGTGCCCTTTCTAGGCCATTGCGGCCGAGCCGCAACCCAGGGGGGAGCCGGCGGCGCGCTCAAGGGCCGAGGTGCGCGGTGTCGCTGTCGCCCATCTCCATGCCGGCCGGGAAGTACTCACGCCAGCGGCGGCTGACCAGGGCCTTGGTCGCCGGATCGGCGAAGAGCTCCCTGGGGTAGTTGGGCTTGGTGCGGGCGTCGATGACCAGCGGCCCGCTGCGGCTGACGTGCTGGCGGACGATGCGCTCGGCCCTGGCGTGCAGGTCGGCCGCGGGTTCGAAGCGCGTGAACACGGTCCACAGGAAGCGGATCGGGCTGGCTGCGGTCTGGGTCGCGTCGTCGACCAGGACCAGCAAGGGCCAGGGCAGGAACTCGGAGCACGCGGCCAGGCGGGCCGCGGCCTGTGGCTCCGCCGCGTAGCCAGGGCCGTCGACGCAGAGGCAGCCGGGGCAGAACGGCGCGGCGCGGCGAAAGCCCTGCGGCAGGG
>CAZSKV010000730.1:0-9793 GCA_964607495.1 uncultured candidatus Brocadiaceae bacterium | reverse complement strand
GCGTCTCTCCCTCGATCACGAAGTACTCGCCGATGATCGGGACCATCACTTGACCACTGGAGTGCTGGATCGTGGCGATCGCACCATCGCGCATCTCCTCGTGCAGCCGCAGCACGAGACCTGCGCTGTGGTCGGCACGCTCGATCTTGAGCCTCCAGCTCTGACTCTGGTTGTTGTTGCGCGAACCAGGCAGGTTGATCACGCCACCGTCGCCGCCGCCGCCGTCTGCCGTGACCGGCAGCAGGACCAGGCAGAGGACGATGGCTGCCTTGGCACAGCGCAGCAGCCAGGTGAAAAGGGTCGCTTGCTTCATGTCAGTGGACCTCCGTGGTCAGTGGGAACCAACCGGGGAAGCTGGCCGCAAAATCGGCCATGGTCTGTGGGTGTTGGGCGAGCGCCTCGGCGAAGTGGCTGCGGGTGCGCAGCTCACGTCCGATCATCGCGCGCTTGTGCGGGTACTCCGCGTAGAGCCTGGCCAGCCAGCGGCTGCACTCGCCGAATTCCTGCTTCGTGCCGTAGCTCAACGCGAGGTTGAAATAGGTCGTGAAGAAGCGCGGCTCCTTCTCGATCGCGCCTGACTGCACGAGTTCGAGGAAGAACGGGATCGAGCGCGAGGGCTGCCCCTCTTCCAGGTAGACGTTGCCGAGGTTCTCGAGCGCGAACGCACGCGTGACCGGATCGGTGGCCATCGCCAGCACGGTCTCGAACTCACGACGCGCGCTCTCGCGCTCGCCGCAGACGTGGTGCGCGTGGCCGAGATAGATCCGGGCCGAGTGGTAGTCGGGCTGCAGCTGCAGCACTTCACGGAGCAGCCGCATGCCCTTGGCCAGGTTCTCGGAAGGCGTGTCGATCTGGCCGGGACCGAAGAGATCCTTGGCCGCGACCCAATCCGCCGCCGAGGGGTCGCCGGAGCGCTGCATCTCGTCGAGGAAGTTGCGGCCGCGCAGACACATGTCCGGAACCGGCACCGGCTCGCGCGCGACGACTCGCGAGAAGCTCGGCGACAGACCCATGAACACGAACCCACGGCCCAGCTCGTAGAGGATCTTGGCGAGCTGCTGCCGGTTCGCCATCAGCTGCTTGCGCAGCTTCTTGGCCCGCGTCGCGCGCGCCGAATCCATCGTCGAGGGGTCCTCGACCAGGGCTTCGTGCATGTCCCGGTGCGCCTGCGCCTGGACCCGGATCGACTGCATGAACGACTTGCAGGATTCGCAGACGTCCGAGTGCACCATCACGCGGCGGATCGAGGCCGCATCGAGTTCGCCATCGAGCATCGCCGACAGATCGACCTGGATCTGCAGGCAAGGATTGTTCGCCTGCCGCGTCGGCAGATAGGCGCTCATCGCGTGCCTCCCGCGCTGCGGTCCGCAGCGGGAACCCGGCGCGCCACCTCGTGCGGAACCGGCTCCTGACCGAGGTCCGCCAGCGAACGCACGAGCCCGCGGAAGATCTTCTTGCGCCCGCGGAACACGACCATCTTCAGGTTCTCGAGCCGGATCCCGAGCGCATCCGCCGCGGCCTTGTAGGAGACGCCCTCGACCTCGACCATCTGCAGCGCGCGGCGCTCCTTCTCGGAGAGCTGCTGGAAGTGCAGCCAGTAGAGGTTCAGGTAGATCAGGTAGGCCTGATCGACGAGGTGTGCGCTCTCGGCCTCGGCGGCGCTCTGCTCGGGGCTGCGCGCGTGCACGTCCGCCTGGTCGAGCATCTGCTCGTCGTCGAGCGAAGCCCAGCGCGAGAAACGGACCTGGCCCTTGAGCGCCTTGAGCAACGCGTTGCGCAGGATGCGGTGGCCCCAGTTGCGGAACGAATCGCCGCGCTCCGCGTGGAACTTGTGCGGGTAGCGGTAGATGTTGAGGAACACCTCCTGCATCACGTCCTGCGCATCGAGGTGACTCTGCGCGCGGCGCAGCTTGCCCTGGATCGTCTGCAGGAACGACGGCTCGTTGAGTTCGTAGAGCAGTGCGAACACCTGGGCGTCCCCGGTGTTGCGGTAGCTGTCCATCAGGCAGGTGCTGACCCAGTCCAGGAGGTCCAGTTCACTGGTCAGCGACTCACCGCTCTGCGGGTGCTTGCGTTCCCCGAGACGATGCAGCGCGGCATCGCCGGTCCGCTCCCAGAGACCCAGCAGCCGCTGCGAGAGTACCGCGGGCGGTACGCTCTCGTGCGCCTTCAGGATCGATGCGGCGAAGTCCATGGGGGATCGGGGTCTGCTAGGGGCCCTGCGGGGAGATTGTGGCCGACATGGTGCCATAGCCATCCGTTGGCCGCCAGTAACCCCCCGGGGTCGGGGACAGGGGAGGATTCCCTGAAGTATCCCCCATGCGTCCAGGGCTGCCAGTTGGCCGAGCCGGTGTCGGTGGCATCGCCCCTGGGGCGGCCGGCTCGCGCCGCGAGAATCCTGCGGCCACGAAAGAGAGTCCGGCACCCGTCGTTCGAAGGGGTAACCTACGTGTGTCGACTGGAGCCGCATGCAGCCCCGGTCGGTTCTCGGGTCTTCTCCTCAACCATCGGAGGTGCAGATGACAGTATCCCCACCGGGCCGATGTGAGCCCATGCCGGCCTGAACGCGGCTTGGGCCAGTAGCCACCGGGCTCGCGCGCACCAACCTGAAGAGCGTTCGAGACTTTTCGACGCTGTTGAACAAGGCAAACCTGAAGCGCGCGGGCCCGGCATCATGTACGGGCCGGGCGTCGCCCGGCCGCGGCTCAGCGCGAGGTCGGCAGTTCGATCAGGATGCCGGTGCCGTGCGCACCGAACTCGTCGGGCAGGAGCTGCCCACCGTGCACCTCGACCACAAGGCGCCGGAAGCGCTCGATCAGGGCCGTAGCCTGGATCGCCTGCGGTTCGCCGGCCCCGGTCACGCGATGCTGCACGAGACCAGGCGCGAAGTGCGTGCGGACCGTGACCGCACCCCGGTCACCGATCCGTTTGCCTGCCAGCGTCAAGGCCAGGCCGAACGCCTCGGCGAGCTCGGCCGAGCGGGCCCAGCAGATCGTGCTGCGTTCGAGGGGCTCGATCGCGATCCGCAGGCCGGGCGTGCGGGCCTCGACCGTCGCGGCGACCTCGCGCCAGAGCGCGTGGGTGTCGATCGGCTGGTAGCCCTCCGCCGCGAGGCGGGCTTCGTCGCGCAGATCGACGGCGACCGCCTGCGACCATTCCTGGATCTCCTGCAGCACCTTGACCTGGTGCAGCAGGCGCACGCGCGTCTCCTCGGGCACCGACTCCTCGAGCTCGGTCAACGCCCAGCGTGTCTCCTCGAAGAACCGGTCGAGGCAGGTGATCAACGTCAGGAGGCGCTTGCCGAGGGGCTCGAGCGCCCTGTGCTCGCCGCGCTTCTCGCCGAGCCAGTTCCCGCCGGACAGTCCCTCCTCGACCTCCTCCCCTGCCACACGCGACTCGGGGGCCACCACGAGGATCCGGCTGCGGCTGGTCGCGTCCTTGCTCCGGATGCGCTGGATCGCCGTCGCGACGTCACAGTCGAGTTCGGACTCGCGCAGGATCACGAGATCGCCCGGGCCGGGGCTGGTGGAGGGAGCGGATTGGGGGTACGCGGCTGCCGTCATGGTCGATCCTCGGGGGAGTGTCGGGGTTTTCGGCCGCCTGCCCCTGCGCGCTTGAGCCACGATCCGGTCTCATGGTCGGCGTGGTGCCCTCCCCGTCCCGCATCCGCGAGCTCGCACTCGAAACCGGTTTCGACCTGGTCGGCTTCGGCCCTCCAGAGCCCGGGACGGACGGGGAGCGCTTCGTGCGCTGGCTCGACGCGGGCCGCGCCGGCGAGATGCAGTACCTGCACACCCAGAAGGAGTTGATCGTCGATCCGCGCGGCACGTGGGCGCCGAACGCGCGCTCGGCACTCGCGCTCGCGCACGACTACGGCGGCCCCCCGGCTGGGCTGCAGGGCGGCGGGCGGATCGCGCGCTACGCGCAGGGTCGCGACTACCACCGCTACCTCGGCCTGCGCACCGAGAAGCTGCGCGCACAGCTCGAACGCGAAGGCATCCCCTGGGGCACGACCAAGATCGGCACCGACGCGATGCCGATCCTCGAACGCGCGCTCGCGACGCGGGCCGGGATCGGATTCCTCGCCAAGAGCGCGGGCGTGATCTCGCCGACGCTGGGCCCCTGGCTGCTGCTCTCGGAACTGCTGCTGCCGCTCGAGGCACCGTTCGACCTGCCGGCTCCGGGTTCGTGCGGCACCTGCACGAAGTGCCTCGACGCGTGCCCGACCGGGGCGATCACTGCCCCCTTCGAGGTCGATGCCCGCCGCTGCCTGTCCTACACCACGATCGAATTGCGCGGCGCGATCCCCTCCGAGCTGCGCGCGCCGCAGGGCGAGTGGCTCTTCGGCTGCGATGTCTGCCTCGAGGTGTGCCCGTTCGCGCAGCGCGGGCGCGCGGCCAGCCGGGCCGAGCGACCACCCGAGTTGCGCCCCCACGAAGTCGTCACGAGCTACACGCTGGTCGGCGTGCTCGGCCTCTCGGAGGCGGAGTTCGCGACCTCGTGGACTGGCACGGCGATGCGGCGCGCAACGCGCAGCGGACTGCGCCGCAACGCCGCGGTCGTACTCGGCAACCTTGGCGACCCGGCGGCCGTGCCGGCACTCGCGGCCGCCCTCGCCGACCCCGACCCGGTGGTGCGTGGCCATGCGGCCTGGGCCCTGGGCCGGCTCGAGGGTGGCCGGCCGCATCTCGAGCGGGCGCTCGCGCGCGAGACCGATGCCGCGGTCAGGGCCGAGCTCCGCGCGGCGATGGGGTGACTCCACCACGAGCAGGCGTTGTGCCGGCGCAACGTCGACGGCCCGCTGCGCCGCCGGAGCCCCGTTCGCAGCGCCGGTTCGGCAGCTGGCACGCGCGCTGCTCCGTGGTTTCCGTCCCTACACCGCGAGGAGAGCAGATGATGGACTTCAGCGATTTCTACCAGGAGAAGAAGTGGTGTCCTCGATGCAACGACTACGTGCGCTACATGATGAGCGTCAACCAGTCGTTCTGCGTGCAGTGCGGCGCCGCGGTCAAGCTCTTCAACAAGGACGATCTGGCGAAGTTCAAGACCGACATGGAGAAGCGCAAGTGGAAGGCCTCGTGAGCGAGGGATAGCCTCGTACGCGTGCAACTCCCCGAGTTCCGCAACGAACCGTTCACCGACTTCTCCCAACCCCAGAACCGCGCCGCCTACGACCAGGCGCTCGCCGAGGTGGCCAAGAGCCTCGGCAAGACGCATCCGGCCTGGATCGGCGGCAAGCCGGTGACCGACCGGCCGCCGCTCGTGTCGCACGACCCCGGCGAGATCACGCGGGTGATCGGCACCTTCCCGCAGTGCACGGCTGAGGACGCCGAGCGCGCGGTGCTCTCGGCCGACGCTGCCTTCCCCGCCTGGGCCGCGCAGAGCGCCGAGCACCGCGCTGGCATCCTGGTCGAGGCCGCGCGCCACATGCGCGAACGCAAGCACCAGTTCTCGGCGATGTTGACCTACGAAGCAGGCAAGACCTGCGTCGAGGCCGACGTCGAGACGGCCGAGGCCATCGACTTCCTCGAGTACTACGCGCGCCAGGCCTTGCGCTATGCGGGCCCGCAGCCGATCACGCCATCGCCGGCCGAGAAGAACCAGATGATCTACATCCCGCTCGGCGTCGGGGCGGTGATCGCGCCATGGAACTTCCCGCTCGCGATCCTGTGCGGCATGACCACGGCGGCGCTGGTGACCGGCAACACGGTCGTGCTCAAGTCGGCCGAACCGACGCCGACGATCGCGGCGATGTTCGTCGACCTGATGTACGAGTCCGGCCTGCCGAAGGAGACGCTGCAATTCGTGACCGGCCCCGGCCGCATCGTCGGCGAAGTGTTCGTCAACCACCCGCGCACGCGCTTCATCTCGTTCACCGGCAGCAAGGAGGTCGGGCTGCGCATCAGCGAGCGGGCCGCGAAGACGCAGCCCGGCCAGATCTGGATCAAGCGCCTGGTCGCCGAGATGGGCGGCAAGGACAGCATCGTCGTCGACGCCGACTGCAACCTCGATGCCGCGGTCGATGCCGTGGTCGCGTCGGCTTTCGGCTTCCAGGGGCAGAAGTGCTCGGCTTGCTCGCGCGCGATCGTGCACGCGAAGGTCTACGACGAGTTCGTGCGGCGCATCGCGCCGAAGGTGCAGTCGCTCAAGGTCGGCCACCCGAGCCGGCCGGAGGTCTTCATGGGCCCGGTGATCACCGCCGAGGCGAAGCGGAAGATCCTCGAGTACATGCAGGCCGGCAAGCAGGAGGGGCGCGTGATCGCCGGCGGCGGCGAGGCTCCGGGCAACGGCCACTACCTGCAGCCGACCGTGATCGCCGACGTCGCGCCGGGTGCCAAGATCTCGCAGGAGGAGATCTTCGGCCCGGTGCTCGCGGTGATCCGCGCCAAGGACTTCGCCGACGCGCTCGCGATCGCCAACAACACCGAGTACGGGCTGACGGGCTCGGTCTACACCAACGACGAGAAGCACAAGCAGGAGGCCCGTCTCCGCTTCCACGTCGGCAACCTCTACATCAACCGCAAGTGCACCGGGGCGATGGTCGGGGTGCACCCGTTCGGCGGCTTCAACATGTCGGGCACCGACAGCAAGGCCGGCGGCCCGGACTACCTGCTGCTGTTCCTGCAGGCCAAGTCGATCAGCGAGAAACCGCTCTGAGCGGCGTCCAAGGCGCGCCATGGCCAAGCGCCACTGGGTCTGGGTTTCGCTGCCGCTCCTCGCACTGGCGAGCACGGCGCTGCTCCTCCAGTGGCCCGACGCGCCCGGCGGCCCAGGCGAACCGGAACCCGAGGGGCCGGCCGGGATCGCGTCGCCGCCTCCGGCTGTCGACCCACAGGCGGTGGTCCGCACGACCTCGCAGCCGCAGACGCAGCAGAGCCGTGACTGGCTCGCCGAGCCGGAGGAGCCGCGCGGCAGCGGCACGCTGCTCGGCAAGGTGACCTGGGCCCGCACCTTCGCGCCGGCCGCGGAGCTCGAGGTGCGGTTGACCACGCGCTGGCTGGCGAGCGAGCAGCCCGGGCCCGAGGACCGGCCGTTCTTCCGCACGCCGCGCGAAGGTCTGCTGCTGCGCGAGGGGACCGTGACCGACGCCCAGGGTTGCTTCCGGATCGTGGAGGTGCCGAACGATCGCACGCTCTTCCTCGTGCTCGCGCAATCGGGCAGCGTGATCGAGCTGCGGAAGGTCGAGCGCACGCCCGAAGCCGGCGAGACGGTCGATCTCGGCGAAGTGCTGCTTGCCGAGCGCGGGCGCATCCGCGGCCATGTCCAGCCGCGCCTCGCCAAGGGTGGGCGCGTGCTCGCGATCGACGATCCGCTCTTCGACGACGCGCTGCTCGATCCGGAGGCGAAGCGGCGCGCGCTGGAGATCGCGCGCCGGTCGCTGCAGCCGGATGCGTCAGGGCGCGAGCGTCAACGGCTGCTGCCCTATCCGCAGGCCGAGTGCGCGGAGGACGGCAGCTTCGAGCTGCGTGGCGTGCGCCCCGGACTCGTGACCGTGAGCGCAAGGCTGCGCAACGGCATGCGGCTCGAGCGCACGTGCCTCGTGGCAGCAGGGGCCTTGACCGAGATCGGGATGCTGAGCCCCGAGCCGGCGCGGGCCAGGGCCCCGAACCGGCCGGGGACCGGCCGGCATCGGCTGCTCGACGCCGCGGGCCATCCGGTCGGCGGGGCCGAGGTCGTCGCCGGGGCCGAGAACGCCGAGGCGCTCGCATTCGCGCGCACGGACGCGGACGGCAGGTTCGAGCTCCTGGGCCCCAAGGGTGGACCACTGGCGCTGCAGGCCCGCGCCGGCGAGGGCATGCCGTTCGAACCGGTGCAGCGCCTCGCGAACACCTTCGCCGCGGACGATGGCGCGGTGTTCCAGTTCTTCGTCCGCGGCGAGCTCGCCATCGGCTGCGCTGGCGCCGCGAAGCTGGTGCTCTGCAGTGCCGACGACCGGCTCGGCACCGGCAGCGGCGAGCTGCCTGGTTCCTGCCAGCCGCAGGCGCGCGGCGGCGGCCAGTACGTCGCGAGCGGACTGCCGCGCACGCGCGTGTGGCTTGCAGTTTCCCCGGCCGAAGGTCAGCCGAGCCTGCACGAGATCGACCTCGGCCGGCAGCCGCGCGTCGCGCTGCAGGTCGAACCATCGTCCGGCGTCACAGCGCGCATCCTGACCCTCGACCGCAGCGACCGGCCGGTCGGCGACACCGAGGTCTGGGCCGCGCTCGCGCACGGTCTCGCGCCACCGCGTCTGCTCGGCCGCAGCGATGCGCAGGGCCTGCTCGAGGTGGCGGACCTGCCGCCGGCGGCGATCTTCCTGTGTGCGCGGCATCCGCGGCACGCGAACTCGCCCTCGGCGCTCGCGCACTTCCGACCGGGCGTGCCCTTCGTGCTGCGGATGCTGCCGCCCGCACGCCTGACGGGCGTGCTGCTCGAACGCGCCGAACGCCCGCAATTGCGCTGGCGGGTCCAGCTCGCGCCCACGCCGGCGTTGCGCGAGCAGTACGCGGGGAGCCCGTTCGTCGAGACCCGGCTGACGATCAGCAATGCGGACGGCACGTTCGATCTGCATTCGATCCTGCCGGGCGCCTACCGGCTCGAGATCGCGCACCCGCGCACCGAGCCGCGCGAGATCGACCTGTGGACTGCGCCGTTGCACCACCAGGTGATCGAACTCGAGCCGGAGCATGCGCCGCAGCTGCGCGGCCGGGTGACGGTCGCCGGCACCGACGGCAAGGCGCTCGTCGTGCGCCTCGTCGCCACCGGCGAAGCGGCGGGGCGCCGCCATGCGTCGAGCTTCGCCTCGCATGCGGGTGACTTCGCGTTCAGCGGCCTGCAGGACGGGGCGTACCGGCTGACGGTCGAGCGGCGCGACCGCGGCTTCACGCAGGTCCTGGCTGCGCGCGATCTGCAGCTGCCCGCGGCCGACCTGCAACTCGAGCTCCCGACCGGCACGCTCGAGTGCTTCGGCCTGAGCGGCGAGGTGGTGCTCGAGCAGGATCCGGCCGCCGGCGGCGCGATGCTGCAGGCCGTGGCCGGCGAGGACGGCATGGCCCGGTTCGAGGGGGTGCCGGCCGGGAGCTATGCGCTCGGCGCCGGGGGCCGGACGCTCCGCTGCGAGGTCAAGCGCGGAGTCGTCACCCAGATCCGGCGCTAGGCGCGGCCCGCCGCACGGCGAAGCGCTCGAGCTCGAGCCGGATCACGTCGGCGAAGCGGCCCTCGCCGTCCAGGGCCCGCGCGCGCCGGAACAGGCTCCTGGCCCGCCGCGCCTTGCCGGCGCGCGCGAGCACGGTCGCGAGGGCGAGCGTCGCATCGAAGTCCCACGGGTCGCGGCGCAGCAGCTGGCGCTGGATCGTGGCCGCGCTCTCGAGATCGTTGCGCAGGTAGGCGAGCACGGCCTCGCGGAAGCGCAGCGGCCGCTCGCGCCGCCAGCGCGGCCACCGCCGCCGCAACCGGCCGAACGCGAAGAGCAGCCCTTCGGCCAGCGCGTGGGTCTGCATCAGCAGCAGGCTGGTGATGAAGAGCCAGCCGCGATCGTCGAAGGCCAGGCGCGCGACCAGCGCCACATCGGCGGTGATCCAGCCGAACACGAGCAGGAGCGCACCGCGCCACACGAGTCCGGTGCGCAGATAGCCCCAGGCGACGAGCTGACCGAAGGCGAAGATCAGCAGGTTCGGCAGGAAGGCTTCGGCGAACACCCCCTGGATGGTAGTTCGCGCGCCCGGCCACGGAAACCTATCGTGCGCCCGTGTCTTCCCCCGGCCCGTTCGCGATCTGCCTGCTCTTCACACCGGAGCTCTGCCGGGCCGACCCCTGG
>CAZSKV010000729.1:0-2519 GCA_964607495.1 uncultured candidatus Brocadiaceae bacterium | reverse complement strand
CCCGGGCCGATGACGCCGGGCTCGCCGAGCCCAGCGGGCCCGGGTCCCACACCCCTGACCCGCGGCGCCGCGCTCGAGAGCGATCTCACCTCCTGGCAGTACTGGTGGGCCTTCCACCAGCACGGCTACCTCGGATCCCTGCGCGCGGCGCACGCCGCGCAGATCGTGACCGGATCGGACCTCTTCTTCATGGGCGGCAGCGAAGGGGTCGAAGCCACACGCTCTCCGACCGAGGCCGACGTGGTGGCCGACGTGATCCCGCTCCTGCACCGCGTCGCCCGGGAATCGACGAGCCGTCCGATCCTGGCCTCGACGCTGCTCGCCCTCGGCAAGATCGGCCGCGAAGACCGGCACCGGAACCTCGAGCTCGCCCCCTTGTTGCGCAGCCTGCTGCACCACGACGAGCAGACCGTGCGTGAGTGTGCCGCCCTGGCCCTGGGGATGTGCCAACAACCTGCCGTGCTGCAGGATCTGTTGGCCCTGGTCGGTGACGACCCCGCCGGACGCAAGCTCGTCCAGCGCGCCGAAGTCGACCAGCGCACGCGGGCCTTCGCGGCCTTCGGCCTCGGCTTCCTCGGCGCCGGGACGAGTGACACCGGAGTGCGCATGCGCATCGTCGCGGCGCTCTGTGGACTCCTGACGCCAGGACGCGGACCAGAGCGGGATCTGCGCGTCGCGGCGCTCTGTGCGCTGCGTCGCCTGCACCTGCGGCAGGGCGGGTCGACTGCCGAGAACGGCCTCGCGACCGCCGCTCTCGACATGCTCTGGCAGTATCACGCCGCGCAGCTCGGACGCAGCGAGGAGTACGTGCAGGCGCACGTTCCGGCCACGATCGCCTCGATCCTCGGTCGGGGACAGAGTGCCGAACATGCGCGCGCCAAGCAGCAGATGCTCGCGTGCCTGGACCTCGAAGGCACGCTGCGTCTGCCGCCGCCGCGTCTCCAGTCGGCAGCAATCGCCCTGGGGCTCCTCCTCGATCGTTCGACCGCGGATGCCGCCGGGGTTGCCCTGGTCGCGAGAGCCAGCCGCGAGGCGCGGGATGTGCTCGCGCGACGCTTCGCCCTCATGGCCATGGCCCGGATCGGGGGCGAGGCCAGCCGGGCCGACCTGGTGCTCGCCTTCGAGCGCGGCGCCAAGGGCCATGAGCGTCCCTGGGCGGCTCTGGCGCTCGGTGTGCTCGAGCGAGAGGCCCAGGACGCGGGCGCGGCCCCCGATCGTGAGGTTGGCCGGTTGCTGGCCAACGCGCTCGCCGAAGCCAGGAACCCCGAGCTTGCCGGGGCGCTCGCGATTGCGCTCGGCCTGGCCCGGCATGCGGATGTCATCGGCCTGTTGCGCACCAGACTGCTGGACAGCCTGGCGCTCGAGGAGACTGCGGGACACTACTGCATCGCCCTGGCGTTGCTCCGCGCCAGAGAGGCCAGCTCGGACCTCGAACAGATCGTGCGCACCTCCCTGCGCCGGCCACAGCTCATGCGGCAGGCGGCCACGGCCCTGGGCCACCTCGCGAGCCCGAACGTGGTGCCGCTGCTGACGGAAGTCTTGAAGGCCGACAACCCGAACATCGCGCGCCTGTCGGCGGCGGCGACCGCGCTCGGCGCGCTCGGCGACCGGCGAGCCTTGCCGATCCTGCGGCAGATGCTCGGAGACGATCGGCTCAACGACCTGAGTCGCGCCTACGCCGCCGAGGCCCTCGGTGCGGTCGCAGATCGCTCCCCCTTGCCGTGGACCACGGCGATCTCTGCCCACCTGAACTACGCGGCCGCCAGTGCGACCTTGAGTGACGGCAGCGCCGGCCTCCTGGACATCCTCTAGGAGTCTGCGTCACGGGATGCGCCGCGCGCAATGCGCGGATGTTTGTCCAGGTTCGAGCGGCCGAATCGGCGGCAACTCTGGATGAGTTGTATAGATTCGGTCGCGCGAAGATGGGCGAAGAGACGCGCGTTCCGCGCGAACGAGTCCCGTGACGCAGACTCCTAGGTTCTCCAGGTCCACCTGCGCCGGGCCGCCTGGGCCTGGCGCACGTTGCTGGCAGCTCAGGGGCTGCCGGCATGGGTGCTTCGGCGGCACGAACGGGCATCCGAGACCCACGCTTCCTGTTCCCTCCCCGTAACGCCCGGCCACTGGATCTTGCACGGTCCTGCCAGCGCGGCCAGTCTGCGTCGGCTCCCTGGCGCCCAGAATCGAGGGTTCTGCTGCCGCGCCGGTGCTGCACGCCAAAAAAACCCGCCTACGCGGGCTGCACACGCGCATCTGGCCCTCGGTTTGCACTGGGCGCCCCATCCATCCCGCTCGGCACTCGTCCCCCGTTGGGTCGCAGTCGGCCGAATGAACCGTAGGAGTGAACGATGAACAAGCTGATGCTGTCCGGTTTCGTCTGCGCGGCCCTGCTCGCGCTGCCTGAGACCGGTTTCGCGCATGGGGGCCAGTACCGTGGCCCTGGCGACGTGGTGCCACCGAACCCTGGTGGCGGTGGCGGCAGGCCCCCTGGCCCTTCGGGCCCGACGACTCCTGGCCCCAGC
>CAZSKV010000728.1:0-5855 GCA_964607495.1 uncultured candidatus Brocadiaceae bacterium | reverse complement strand
CACCCCCTGGTAGATGCGGATGAAGGTCAGATCGCCGTTCGGGTCACTGATGGTCTTGAACGCGAGGCCGGCGAAGGGCTCGGTCGGCAGCAGCGGCCGGACGACCTTCTCGTCGGTGTCGGGGTTCGTGCCCTCGATCGGCGGAACCTCGGTCGGCGAAGGCAGGTAGTAGACCACTGCATCCAGCAGGTTCTGCACGCCCTTGTCCTTGAAGGCCGCGCCGCCCATCACCGGAGTCATGCGCAACGAGATCGTGCCGGCCCGGATCGCCGCCCGGATCTCCTCGATCGTGCCTTCCTCGCCCTCGACGAACTTCTCGAGCAGCACGTCGTTGAACTCGGCCACGGATTCGATCATCTGCTCGCGGCGCTTCTTGGCCTCGGCCAGCAGCTCGGCCGGGATCTCGCCGATCGTGACCTCGCGCGCATCGTCCTCGCTCCAGACGTAGGACTTCATCTCGACCAGGTCGATGATGCCCCGCATCTCCTTCTCCAGGCCGATCGGCATGATCAGCGGCACGGGGTTGGCGCCGAGGCGGGCCCGCATCGTCTCGACCGCGTGATCGAAGTTGCCGCCCGTGCGGTCGAGCTTGTTGACGAACGCGACCCGGGGCACGCCGTAGCGGTTCGCTTGACGCCAGACCGTTTCCGACTGCGGTTGCACGCCCGCCACGCCACAGAACACACCCACGGCGCCGTCGAGCACGCGCAGCGAGCGTTCGACCTCGGCCGTGAAGTCGACGTGGCCCGGCGTATCGATCAGGTTGATCGTGTGGTCCATCCACTGGCAGGTCGTCGCCGCCGACGTGATCGTGATGCCACGCTTCCGCTCCTCCTCGAGGTAATCCATCGTGGCCTCGCCCTCGTGGACCTCGCCGATCTTGTGCACCTTGCCGGTGATGTAGAGGATGCGCTCGCTGACCGTCGTCTTGCCAGCATCGATGTGAGCGATGATCCCGATGTTGCGGATCATCCGGATGGTGCGCTCATCCCTGGTCTCTTTCCTGGGCTCGGCTTTGGCTTGCACGTTCGGGTCGGCCATGACGGATCTCTAGTCGGTGAAAAAAGGCAAAGAAGGGTAACGATGGGCCCAGGGGAATCAAGGGGAGCAGGGCGCCGCATCGCGCCGCCGGCCTGATCCCGTTCGCACCGGCCGCGCGCAACCCGACTGCAGGCACGACCGGCGGCGAGCCGACCCAGGACTTCGCGATCGAGGAACCCGGATGCTCATGAGGTGGATGACCGCGTTGGCAGCGTGTGCCGTGTCGGCGGCAGCGCAAGTCGAACTGACCCCGACCGACGTCCTGCAGGCGCTGACGCTCGGCAATGCGCGATTCGTCGCCGGCCAGGCCGCGCCGCGGCCGGTCGGGGCCGGTGGCCGGAGAACCCTGAGCGCGGGCCAGCATCCCGCCGCGATCGTGCTGACCTGCGCCGACTCGCGGGTTGCGCCCGAACACGTGTTCCACGCCGGTCTGGGCGAGCTCTTCGTCGTCAGGACGGCCGGCAACACCTGCGATGCGGAGACGCTCGCGAGCATCGAGTACGCGGCGGAGCACCTCGGGGCGAAGCTGCTCGTGGTGTTGGGCCACGAACATTGCGGCGCGGTCCAGGCCGCGGTCGACGGCGCGCGCGCAACCCCGGCGATCACGAGCCTGATGGAGCGCATCGCCCCGGCGGTGCGCCGCGCCCGGCGGGAAGGCCTGGAGGGCGCGGACCTGCTCGCGCGCGCGATCGACGAGAACGTGCACGACGTGGCCGCAGACGCGGTCCGCAGGAGTCGGCCGCTGCGCGAGCTGTTGCGCCAGCGCCGGCTGCAACTCGCACCTGCCCACTACTCGCTCCAGACCGGCGTCGTCACCTGGCTGCCCTTGCGGCCGCTCGAACCCGAACCCAGAGCGCAGCCGGCCGCCCATCCGGCCCCGGCGATCCCGCCGCAGGTCGGCCTGCAGCTGCTGCAGGCGGGCCACCGGCGCTTCGTCTCGGGGCATGGTGGCAGAGCCGATCTGTCGCCGCGGCACCGGGCCGAGCTCGCGCGCGGCCAGCAGCCGTTCGCGGTCGTGCTGACCTGCGCCGACTCACGCGTGGCCCCCGAGCACCTCTTCGATTGCGGTCTGGGCGAGATCTTCGTCGTCCGCGTGGCTGGCAATGTCCTCTCCGATGCGGCGCTCGCGAGCATCGAGTACGCCGCCGGTCATCTCGGCGCGGGACTGGTGCTGGTCATGGGCCACAGCCAATGCGGCGCGGTGCAGGCCGCGATCGGGCGGGCGCAGGACCCGCATCTCTCCGAGAGCATGAAGCGGCTGCTCGAGCGGATCGAACCCGCGGTCGAACGGGCCCGCCGCGCGAGTCCACCAGCGGAACTGGCGGCGCGGAGCAGCATCGAGAACACGCTGCGCACGGTCAGCGAGCTGCGCGCGCGTTCGACCCTGCTGCGCGACCTCGAGCACCACGGCCGCGTGGGCATCGTTCCGGTCGTCTACGACCTCGTGAGCGGCGATCTCGACTGGCTCGCGGGGGCGGAGGAGCCGCAGCATGCCGCGGCCGCGGCACCCGCTCCGCATGCCGAGACCGCGGCAGCGCACCCGCATCCCCGCGCGCCCGCGCAGTCGCGCACTGGAGCCGCCGCAAGCCCCCCAGGGTCCGGGGCCACCGCCGGGGCAACCCTGCGATGGATCGACCTCCTTGCGCTCGCCGTGCTGGCGGCCACCGCCGCCGGGATCGGCGTGGTCGTGCTGCAGCGGCGGACCAGCCCTTCGGCCCCCGGCATCCCCCCCGGGGACGCGGCCGGGGGCTAGGCCACCTTCCCTGACCGTTGGCTGCCGGTTCATGCTACGGTCGCAGGCCTACCCATCGGAGGTGCCATGCGTCGGATCGCCATCCTGTTCCTCGTCCTCGGCCTCTCGTGCTTCGCGCTCCCGTCCCAGTGCATCCAGCTGGGTGGCTCGGGGTGTCCGGTCACGATCTCGCCGAACTGCGCCTCACAACCGCGGATCGGCCAGACGCTCTCCGTTCCTTGCCCGGCCTGCAAGATCGGGGAATCCAGCATCGGCGTCGTCGGGATCTGCCTGACCTACCCGAACTGGCCGACGTTCTTCCCGCCGCACACCTGCCAGATCGGGCCTTGCCGCCTGGCCACGTCGATCATCGCTTCGTACGTGCCCGCCGCGATCCTGATCCCGATCCCCAACAACCAGGCCCTGATCGGGCAGAGCTTCTGCCTGCAATGCGCCTGCGTGAATCCGACCAAGAGCTGCTTCGACCTGCAGGGCGCGTTGGAGGTCAAGATCCAGCGCTTCTGATCAGGAGAGGCACGTGCGGGCCGAGTTCGAGTACTCCTCTTCGGCACCGCGGGCGGCCTCCCGCGCGCAGGCGAGATCATCCTGGGTGATCTCGATCCGCTGCAGCAGCTCGTCGTACCGCGCGCGGAGATCGCGCAGCGGCGTGCCATCGGGGACCGCGAGCAGCGACTCGAGCTTCGCGAGTTCGCGCTCGCCCTCCTCGAGATCGAGGGAGAGCTGGACGACTTCCAGCCGGTAGCGCCACATCAGATCGTGCACGAGTTGCAGGTATCGGGACCGGGCATGCGACGGACGCAGGTCGTCGATGGTTCCGATCATGCGGAGGCCCCTGCGTTCCGGACCTCGGCGAGCGCCCGCTCGAGGGCGCGGATGCGGCGGCGGCAGAAGTCCAGGTTCCAGCGCACGCGGGGATCGACTGCGTCGAATCCCGCGAACGTGTACTGGCTGGTCAGTTCCTCGTGTTCCCAGGAATCCAGGTCCCTCCGCGCCTCGCGCAGCGCCTCGAGCAACTCGAGCTCGCGTCCGTGGAGAACACCCGGCCGACGTGCTTCGAACAGGGTTTTCACGCCACGAACCCTAGGCGAGGCGATGAAAGGCGAATGAAGACTGCCTCAATCAACCGGCGAGCCGCGCGCGGGCGAGCCCCAGCCAGCGCGAGAGCCGGTCGAGCAGCAGGGCCCAGGCCACCATGACCAGCGCGAACATGCTCGCCTGCTCCATGCGGAAGAACTGCAACGCGCTGTCGAAGAGGTAGCCGAGGCCCGGCAGGCCCACCATGCCGAGCACGATGCTGGCCCGCAGGTTCGACTCGAACTGGAAGAAGCTGTTCGCGATCCAGTGCGGCGCGACGGCCGGCACGACCGCATAGGCATAGGTCTTGGCGCGCGATTGGGTCGCCGACTGCACGGCCTCGAGCCGGCTCAAGGGCACGGCATCGACGCTCTCGACGAAGAGGCGCAGCAGGAGACCGAAGGTGTGCACCGAGATCGCGCACAGCGCGGCGAAGGTGCCGAGCTTGAAGAGGCTCACGAACCAGATCGCCCAGAACACCTCGGGAACACCCCGGGCGACGATCGCGAGCAGCCGGACCGCCACGAGCGCGAAGCCGCCGAGCAGCCGGCCGCGCGCACGTGCCGCGAAGCGGCCGGCCAGCAGCTGGAAGGTGACCGAACCCGGGAAGCTCAGCACGACACTCGCGAGCACCGCGAGGCACGTCGCGATCCACGCGATCGAGAGTGGGGCCCAGGAACTCTCGAGCGCGCGGCCGAATCGACTCCAGTCCGGATTCAGGAGCCCGGAGAAGATCCTCCAGGCCGCACCTTCCTCGCCGCCGAAGACCACGGCTTGCAGATCGCGCCAGGTCCAGGCCAGGGACAGCGCGAGCATCGCGCCGACGGCCAGGCAACCGGCGAGGAAGCGGCGGCGCTGCCCGGCGACGTCGGCCACGGCCGAGGGCCGCGCCCGCGGATGCTCGGGATCGTGCCGTAGCCGCGCGCGCAGGAACTGCCCGAGCAGATCGCTGCCCGCGGTCACGAGCAGCAGGAAGCCGAGCAGGGTCACGACCTTGTCGTATTCGCCCTGGCTCAGGTAGTCCTTGAGGTCGGCGCCCAGTCCGCCGCCACCGACCGCCCCGATCACCGAGGCGTTGCGCATCGCGCACTCCCAGCGCAGGAGCCCGAACGAGAGCATGTCGGCGCCGATCGCCGGCACCACACCGTAGGCGAACACCTGCAGGCGCGAGGCTCCGCTCGCGCGCAGCGGTTCGAGCGCCCGTTCCGGCACGGCGTCGAACTGCTCGGAGAACACGCGCGCGAGGATGCCGGCGACGTTCAGGCCGAGCGCGAGGATCCCGGCCGGCGAACCGAGGCCGACGAAGGCGACGAGGATCAGCGCCCAGGCGAAGTCAGGAATGCCGCGCAGCACGTCCTGCAACAGCCGCGCGCCTTCGCGCACGCAGACGCGCAGCGTCCGCGACCAGCCCCGCGCGTCACCGACCAGGACGTTGCGGCTGGTCGCGAGGGCGAGCAGGAACCCCAACACCGCGGCGAGCGCGAAACCGAGCGTCGCCGTCGCAACCGTCGTCGCCGCGAGGTCGGCGCCGCGCGCGAGGAACTCCGGCCGCAGGTCGGGCTGCGCGAACGCCGCTCCCAGGGCGCGCAGCCGCTCCCAGATCTGGGCGCGACCCTGCGCGCTCGTCAGCGTCGAGAGGTCGTACTCACCGAGCCAGACCGCCAGCGCAGTCAGCGCGAGCAGGGCCAGCCACACGGGCCAGCGCGAGGGCCGGCCGGCTTCACGCATCGCTGTCCGGCCTCTCCGGCTCGCCCGCGAAGAGCGCGCGCACGGTCGCGTCGGTCAGCACCGCGGGTGTCCCGTCGGCGAACCAGCGCCCGTCCTTGAGCGCGAGCACGCGGTCGAATCCGGAATCCACGAGCTCGAGGTCGTGCAGGCTCACGAGGCACGTGCGGCCCCGTTCCCGCGCGAGCCGAACCAGCAGGCCGACCACGGTGCGGCGCAGGCGGGGGTCGAGTGCGGCCGCCGGCTCGTCGGCAAAGATCAG
>CAZSKV010000727.1:0-5946 GCA_964607495.1 uncultured candidatus Brocadiaceae bacterium | reverse complement strand
CAGGAAATGGATGCCTTGCTGCACTCCCGCGAGATTGCTGCCGGGCACCTGCAGGCCGCGCAGTTGCTGCAACCCGGTGGCCAGGATCACGGCGTCGTAGGCGCCGGCCAACTCCGCGATCTCGTCTGCGCCCAGGAAGCGGCCTGACCGCACTTCGATTCCCAGGGCCGTGATGCCATCGACCTCGCGGTCCAGGACTTCGCGCGGCAAGCGGTAGCTGGGGATGCCCGTGCGCAACACGCCGCCAAGGCTCCGCTCGCCTTCCATGAGGGTCACGCGGTGCCCGGACACGGCCAGGGAGTAGGCGGCGCTGAGACCCGCCGGCCCGCCGCCGACGATCGCGATGCGCCGGGGATCCTCGTGGATTGCAGGCGTCTGAACGGCGACGGGTCGGGAGTCGGCGATCCTGCGTTCGAGGCCCCGGATGTCGACCGATCCGTCGTACTCGGCGCGGTTGCAACCCGCCATGCAGGGTGCCGGGCAGACCCGGCCACATACGGCCGCCAGGGGAGTCGTCCTGCCGAGGATCTCCGCGCCGCGGACCGGGTCGTCGGTCACCATCGACTGCACGAAGCCGACCACGTCGTTGCCGGCGGGACACCAGGCGCTGCACGGCGCGAGGTGCTCCACGTACTGCGGACGCTGCGAGCTCCAGTTGCCGGTCTCGAGTCCTGGGGCTGGACTCTGTGCATGGGCCGTGACCGGAACCACTTCAGGCCGCGCGCGGGTCCCGACCCCGGCAGCCGCGGCAGGCGCGGTCGGCGCATCGAGCCGGATCTGCACGGCGTCGTAGGCTTCCTGGGCCGCCGGGAAGTTGCCGAGGAAGCCCAGCCGCGCGTAGGTCTGCCGCAGCACCTCCAGCGGGATGGAGTGCATCCTGGCGTAGGCGCCGGCGATCGTGGTGTTGACGATCACGACCGAGCGCGAGCCGATCTTGTGGGCGCGCGCGATCCTGGTTGCATCCACGATGGCGAGCACGAACTCCCGGTAGCGGTCGGCGAACGCCGCCATCGGCAAGGGGGTGTTGAGCAGCACCTTGGCGGCGGGGACCGCGCCAGCGAACACTTCGGGTCCGAGCAGGTGCGGATCGAGGACCACGAGGTGATCCGGCTCGTAGACCTTGTTGCGATTCGTGACGGGCTCGTCGCCAACGCGCGTGTAAGCGCGCACCGGGGCTCCCGAGCGTTCACCCGCGTAGTCGCCGAAAGTCTGGACGCTCTTGCCCAGGGCGGCATGGCAGGCGGCGATGATCTTGGCACACGTGACGCCGCCCTGCCCTCCTCGGCCGTGCAGCCGGATCTCGATGGGCCTGGCCATTCGCGGAACAAACTCCGCAACCGTCGCGGCCTTTCAGCGCACGTGAGGATTGTGGAGTGGAGGTATGCTCCAGCTTCCTGGAGGTGCAAGCCTTGTCCGGACCCATGAACCGTTGGATCCTGCTCCTGACGATCGCGGCCTTGCCGGCGCAGCAGCAGGATCCTGTTCCCGACGCAGCGACACTGCAGCAGCAGTTCGATGCGGCCCAGCGCGAGTGGACCAAGAAGAGCGCCGATGCCCGCGCGAAGAACGACGCGGCCGCGCAGGCTGCGTTGCGGACCGCGCGGCCCGAGGCGGAGTTCACGCCGAAGTTCCAGGCCGGGGCCAAGGCGCACGCGGGCAAGGAGGAGGCCGTGCCCTACCTCGCCTGGCTGGTCTCGCGCGGCACACCGGACGTGGCCAAAGGGGCGCTTGCGACGCTCATGGAAGCGCACGTCGCGAGCCCGGGCATCCGTCTCGCGGTGGCGCGCATCGGCGGCCTGAAAGCCCAGTTCGGCGTGCAGCAGTCCCGCGACTGGCTGGATCTCGTGCTCGCGCGCAACCAGGACACCGGCGTGCAGGCGCAGGCGCGCTTCACGCGTGCGGCGATGTACGTCGGCACGCGCGCCGTGGCGACCAGCCCGGCCCTGCGGGACTTCGCGATCGAGGACCTGAAGGCGGCCCAAGGGCTGCTGGCCGAGGCCGGCAAGGATGCTGCGTCGCTGCGCGGCCTGGTCGAGACCCTGCTCGACGAGGCACAACGACTCGAGCCCGGCCTCACGGCGCCCGAGATCGAGGGCAAGGATCTGGATGGTGTGCCGTTCAAGCTCAGCGACTACCGCGGCAAGGCGGTGATGCTCGACTTCTGGGGCGACTGGTGAGGGCCCTGCCGGGCCATGTACCCGCACGAGCGGTCGCTCGTGGAAGAGATGAAGGACAAGCCGTTCGCTCTCGTGGGCGTCAACAGTGACGCGGACCTTGCGAAACTGGCGCCGAGGCTCGTCGCCGAGAAGATCAGCTGGCGCAGCTTCTGGAACGGGCCGAATGGCACCGGCGGTCCGATCTCCAAGGATTGGCACGTCACCGGTTGGCCGACCGTCTACGTGATCGACCACCTCGGCGTGATCCGCTACAAGGGCCACGGCACTCCGCGAGAGCCGATGGACAAGGCTATCGCGGATGCAGTTGCCGCCGCGCTGAAGGCGCAGCAGGTCAAGTAGCCGCCGCCGCCGTGCTGTGCACGATGGGCGCGGCGGGCACCAGAAAGTGATTGGTGTCCGCGCAACCCGGGATGGCATAGTCCTCTGCCCCATGCCTTCCCTGGCGGTGTTCGTGCGATGACCGCGGTGGTCTTCTACTTCCAGATCCACCAGCCGTTCCGGCTGCGCCGGTTCACGGCTGCCGAGGTCGGTCAGGGACTGGAGTGGTTCGACGCGGCCGAGAACGCCCGCATCCTGCAGCGCGTCGCGACCAAGTGCTACCTGCCGATGACGGAGCTCCTGCTGCGCCTGATCGCGAAGCACGGAGGGGAGTTCCGCTGCGCGTTCTCGATCAGCGGGACCGCACTGGACCAGATGGAAGCGTGGTCGCCCGCGTGCATCGCGTCCTTCCAAGCCTTGGCGGCCACCGGGTGCGTCGAGTTCCTCACCGAGACGTCCCACCACTCACTGGCAGCACTCTTTGATCCCGCAGAGTTCGACCTCCAGGTCGGGAACCACACGGCCCGCATCGAGAAGCTCTGCGGCCGCCGGCCGACCACCTTCCGCAACACCGAACTCGTGGTCGACAACCGCATCGCGCGCCGTGCCGAGGATCTGGGCTTCACGGCGATCCTCGGTGAAGGCGCCGACCGGCTGCTCGGCTGGCGCAGTCCGCGGCTCGTGTATCGGCCCGGAACCTGCGAACGCATCAAGCTGCTCCTGCGCAGCTACTCGCTCGCCGACGACATCGCCTTCCGCTTCAGCAACCGGGGCTGGTCCGAGTGGCCGCTCACCGCGGAGAAGTGGGCGGGTTGGCTCCACGAGGTCCCCGAACCGAACGGCGTCGTGAACCTGTTCATGGACTTCGAGACCTTCGGCGAGCACCAGTGGGCCGACTCCGGGATCTTCCAGTTCATGGAGCAGCTGCCCGCAGCGGTGCTTTCCGACAAGAAGTTCACGTTCCGCACCCCGGCCCAGATCGCCGCAGAGCTCGAAGCCGTCGAATCGCTCGACATCCCCAAGCCCGTGTCATGGGCCGACACCGAACGCGACCTGACCGCGTGGCTCGGCAACCAGATGCAGCGCACCGCAAGCGAGTGCCTCTACCACAAGCTGGCGCAGCTCCGGGCGCTCGGCCGGAAGCAGCCCAAGTTGCTGGAGAGTTGGCGGCGGCTCTCGACCTCGGACCACCTGTACTACATGTGCACGAAGTGGTTCGCCGATGGTGACGTCCACAAGTACTTCAGTCCCTACCAGAGTCCCCACGAAGCCTTCGTCGTGTTCATGAACGTGCTCGACGACTTCGCGCTCCGCATGGCGGAAGCAGCGGCGCCTGGTGCCCGGAAACCCGTAGCCAAGAAGGCGCAGCGCACGAACTGATGGCGGCTCACATCCTCTTCGAGGTCAGTTGGGAGGTCTGCAACCGGCTCGGTGGGATCCACACCACCGTGGCCACCAAGGCGAAGACCCTCGTCGATCGCTTCGGTGACGACTACGTCGTGATCGGGCCGTGGCGCCTCTCCGGCGACGAACGGCAGCCGCCGTTCGTCGAGGAACCTGGCTATCAGACGTTTGCCGACGCCTGCCGCGCGGCCGGAGTCCCGGTCCGGGTCGGACGCTGGGCGATCGCCGGACATCCACTGACGGTGCTCGTCGAGTCCTCGAAGCTCCTGGAGCGGAAGGACGAGATCTTCAGCAAGCTCTGGGAGGTGCACGGCGTCGACTCCCTCTTCGGGGCGTGGGACTACGTCGAACCGGTGCTCTTCGGCCTGGCCGCAGGGATGGTGATCGAACGCTGGTTCCAGGAATCCGGCGGCCAGCGGTCGTCCGCGGTCGCCCAGTTCCACGAGTGGATGACGGGTTCGGGCGCGCTCTACCTCAAGGAGCACGTGCCGGCGATCGGGACCGTGTTCACCGCCCACGCCACGGTTCTCGGCAGGGCGATCGCCGCGCGTGGTGCGCGGCCTGCGGACGGGCTCTCCGATCGCAAGCCTGACGAGGTCGCCGGTGACCTGGACGTCAGGAGCCAGCACTCGTTGGAGAGCGCGTGTGCGCGCGGTGCCGACGTGTTCACGGCGATCTCCGACATCGTCTCCACCGAGGCCGAGCTCTTCTTCGGACGGCGCGCCGATCTGCTGCTCCCGAACGGGATCTCGATCGACGTCATCGACGAGTTCGCCGGCCCGACGCCGGCGCACGCTGCCGCCACCGCGCTGCGAACGCTCGCTGGTCGATTCCTCGGCGAGAACGTCGATGCCGCGGCGCTGGTCTGCATCTCCGGCCGCTACGAGTTCCACAACAAGGGCATCGATCTCGTGCTCGACGCAGCCGCCCGGCTGGCCGAGGGTCCGGGCCGGCAGATCGTGCTGTTCGTGATCGTGCCTGCGGGCAACTCCGGCGTCCGTGCCGAAGTGCTCCAGCGTCTGCGCGAGGAGCAGCGGGATGGGCCCGGACTCGGCATCTCGACGCACAACCTGTTCGACGCCGAGCACGATGCGATCCACCAGCGCTGCCGTGAACTGGGCCTCGACAACGCGCCCACGAAACGCGTCAAAGTGATCCAGTTGCCGTGCTACCTGCGGAGCGGCGACGGCCTGCTGAACCTGCCGTACGAGGCGGTGCTGCGCGCGTTCGATCTCACGTGTTTCCCGTCGTTCTACGAGCCCTGGGGTTACACACCCGAGGAGAGCCTGGCGCTCGGTGTTCCGACCATCACGACCGATTGCTCCGGTTTCGGGGCCTGGATCAAGGCGCAGGGCCTTGGCGCCGCAGACGGCGTGCACGTGATCGCGCGCCAGAACGTGACCCACGAAACCGCACGCGACGAGCTCGTGCGGGTCATCGAGCAACAGCTGGCCAGACTGGACGACCGGCAGACCCTGGCAGCGACCTGCCGGCGCACGGCGCAGGCGACCGCGTGGTCCGACCTGATCCAGAACTACGAGGCCGCATTCCAGCGCGCGCACGCCGCCGCTGGCGCGCGCATCGAAGGCGGGCGTGCGCGCTTCCGGCCGCGGGTGACCGCCGTGAAGGTGACGCCGACCGCAGTCGGGCAGCGCCCGCACCTGTCGCGCTTCTCGGTTGCGCCGACGATCCCGGCGGCGCTCAAGGGTCTCGAAACACTCGCGCGCAACCTCTGGTGGACCTACGACCACGAGGCGCGGTCGCTGTTCCGCGACCTGTCGCCGCGCCGGTTCGCGGCCTGCCGGCACAACCCGGTCGCGATGTTGCGGCAGGTGTTCGCGGCCGACCTCGAGCAGCGGGCCGCGGATCAGGGCTATGTCGCGCGGCTCGAGCACACGATGCAGCGGCTCGAGGACTTCCTGCAGCAGGAGCCGCCGGCGTGGCCAGGGATCGATCGCCGCCACCCGGTTGCCTATTTCTGTGCGGAGTTCGGCATCCACGAATCGGTGCCGATCTACAGCGGCGGTCTCGGCATCCTGGCCGGCGA